>NZ_JBJJMO010000006.1:0-122455 GCF_046231935.1 Pseudomonas sp. KCJK9111
CAGCCGTGGGCCTATATTCAATCTGTCCTTTATCCGAGAAAATAAGAACGTGATTGCCAAACACAACCAACAAGTCGCACAGCTCTTCTCCTTGCCCCTTTCGCTGACCTTTTTCATCTATTTTTAAACCTTCATCGGTATAAACATTTGCAAAAGACCAGAGTGATAAAAATGCTTTATCACCTAATTTAGCAAGTAGCTTTTCAGACTTATTGAAGGTTTCTGACTTCTTTATATTTCTCATGAAGGTCTCAATCCATAGAGGTCTGCTTTATCTTACCAGCCAAGCAGCTAGGCGACATCATTGAGCCAGTATCAATGTGTGATAAATAACCCTACCCTTGGAATCAGGCGAGATCGTGATCGCCAGGGCGCGGGATAAAGTGCGCTTCCCTGCCCGCTTTCAGTTAGTCGCCGCCATGAACCCCTGCCCCTGCGGCTACCTGGGCGACCCCACAGGGCGATGCCGTTGCAGCACCGAACAAATCTCCCGTTATCGCAATAAACTGTCAGGCCCGCTGCTGGACCGGATCGACTTGCACCTGACCGTGGCGCGCGAGAGCACCACACTCAACAATCGGCCCTGCGGACAAAGCAGTGCCGACGTCGCCCTCCAGGTCGCGCATGCCCGGGACGTGCAACAGCGTCGGCAAGGGTGCGCCAATGCATTTCTCAACCTGGACGGGCTGCGCCAGCACTGTAGCTTGGCAGCACCTGATCAGGCTTGGCTGGAAGGCGCCTGTGAACGGCTGACGCTGTCGCTGCGAGCAGCACACCGATTGCTCAAGGTCGCCAGGACACTGGCAGACCTTGAGGGATGCACGGCGATTGGCCGGGCGCATCTGGCCGAGGCCCTGCAGTACCGTCCTGGGGGTGGCTGAGGGGCGAACCCGTTAGCCGCAAGCGCTTGGCTAGGCGGAAGCAGCCTACCTCATGTACATCGCATCAACCTCTAGATTGGAAGACGCGCCTCTCTGAAAACCTAATCGCGGTTTCGTTTGTTTCGAATATTGTGCATTTCGTTTGTTTCGAATATAAAGGGGCTATCTGTCGTACTAACCGCCAGGATTCTTATTAACGACTGGAGAAACCCATGACCACCGCCGATCTCGCTCGATCCATCCTTCCAGATGAAAAAGCGATCGCCGCGGCTACTGAGTCAAGCCGCCAGATTGCCGCTTTCGTCTCAACGAAGTTGGATACTCAGCGCATTGAGCTGGTAGATGAAGCTGAGCAACGGCAGACCGTTGAACTGCCAACGTTCGCGCTCAGATTGCTCGGCGACATACTCAACGAGCTGGCCTTGGGCAACACCGTAAAAGTGGTGCCCATCCATGCGGAACTGACCACTCAGGAGGGTGCCGATATGCTCAACGTCTCGCGTCCTCACTTGGTCAAGCTGCTGGATGAGGGGCTTATTCCACACACCAAAACCGGCAGCCACCGCCGTGTAAAATTCACCGACCTAATGGCCTACAAGGCTGATCGTGACAAAGCAAGCCAAGCCGCCATGGATGAACTGGCTGCACAAGCCCAAGAACTCAATATGGGCTATTAATGAGGCACTCACCTTTTACTGTTATCTACGACGCCTGCGTGCTTTATCCAGCACCATTGCGTGATTTGTTGATGCATCTGGCTCTGACTGGCGCATATCGCGCGCGTTGGTCCGAGAAAATCCACGATGAATGGACACGAAACGTGTTAAAAAACCGTCCTGATGTGTCAAAAACACAGCTTGATCGCACCGTCGGATTTATGAATCAGGCGATTCCTGACTCCCTGGTAAGTGACTACGAGCCGCTTGTGCAAGGGCTTGACCTTCCTGATGGAGACGACAGACACGTCTTGGCAGCGGCGATCAAATGTGGCGCCTCGGTGATTGTCACGTACAACCTCAAAGATTTTCCGGCCAAGATCCTGAAACGTTTCGAGATCGAGGCGTTGCATCCCGATGTATTCCTTTCCGACATCTGGGACCTTGATCAAGCAGCTGTGCTCAAGGCCGTCCAGAAGCAGCGCGCATCCCTTAAAGATCCGGTTTACTCGCCCCGCGAGCTACTGGACATACTCCTCAAGCAGCGGCTCCCAGAGATCGTCAAGCACCTCTCGAGCTACGAGCTGCTGATCTAATAATCTTGGCCGGGCGCATCTGGCCGAGGCCCTGCAGTACCGTCCTGGGGGTGGCTGAGGGGAAACCTGGATGCCCACCCCGCAGAAACAATGCTGCCCAGTGCCCGCAGCGCCTGAATGAACTTCCCCAGCCGCTCCGCTTTCCATCTATAAAGCGAACGACTTCAGGTGCTCGATGCTCCCATACAGCCAGCAAGGCCGCGGTCCCGTTACCTTCGTGTTGATGCATTTTCTGGGCGGCTCGCACCGAACATGGTCCGCCACCCTCCCTTACCTGGACCGAGCGCATGCCTGCGTCGCCCTGAACACACCCGGGTACGGCGACGCCAATGACGTCACCGGCTATACGGTCGACGAAATGGCCGACCAGGTCGATGCGAGCATCCGGGAGCTTGGGCTCAAGCACTGCATCCTTGTTGGCCACTCGATGACCGGAAAAGTCGCGGTCGTGCTGGCCGCTCGCCGCCCGGACTACCTTCAGGGCCTGATCCTGGTCGCCCCATCACCCCCTGGCCCCCAGCCGATGAGCGATGAAGACCGCGACCAGCAACGGGCCTACACCGCCAGCCGGGAGCAAGCCGAAGCCTTCGTCGACGACTCGAGCTACCACAGGCTGCCCGATGCCCTGCGCGAAGTCGCCATCGCCGACGCCCAGGCCGTCAACCTCGACGCCTGGCGTGCCTGGGTCGATCACGGCAGCCGCGAGGACTGGAGCGATCGCATCGGCCTGCTGCCCTATCCGGCCCTGCTGATCTGCGGCGCCGATGACCGGCAGGTGCCCGACGCCCAAGAGCAGCGGCGCACGACCTTGTCGCACTTCCCTAACAGCACTGTGCTTACCCTGCCTGGTGCGGGGCACCTGATGCCTTACCAGACCCCTCAGGCATTGGCCGAGCCGATGCTTGATTTCGCAAGACCTATCGCTGCTGAACTTTCCCTGGGAGATCGTTGATGGATTTAGGTTTGAACAACCGTGTGGCCCTGATCAGCGGCGCAGCTGGCGGTATTGGCCTGGCCACCGCTCGCCTACTGGCCGAGGAAGGTGTGAAGCTGGTATTGACTGACATCGACCAAGGTAAACTCGAAGATGCCGCCAAGGCGTTGGGTGGCGCGCCCTTGCTCATAGCGGCGGACATGACTCGCCAGGACGAGGTGAACAACTTGGTCCGGCAAGCCGAAGAACGTTTCGGTCAGGTAGACATCGTGGTGCACACTGCGGGTGTGACAGGCGCCAAGGGTGACCCGCTGGAAATGAAGGACGAGGACTACCAGGAAGCCTGGGATACCGACTTCTTCACCGCCGTGCGGGTGGCGCGGGCCACCCTTCCGGCGATGCGCAAGCGAGGCTGGGGACGGTTGGTGTGCATCACCTCCGAGAATGCCGTGCAGCCTTACTGGGAAGAGGCTGTGTACAACGTCGCCAAGGCCGCACTGGCTGCGTTCATCAAGAACCTGTCCTACAAAGAGGCGGCGCATGGGGTGCTGTGCAACACGGTGTCGCCGGCCTTCATCGAAACCAACATGACCGATGGCATGATGAAACAGCGCGCCGAAGAGAAAGGCGTGAGCTTCGAGGAGGCTATCGAAAGCTTCCTCGAAGAGGAGCGGCCCGGCATCGTGCAGAAGCGTCGAGGCAAGCCTGAAGAGGTCGCGGCCGCGATCGCGCTGCTGGTTTCGGAGCGGGCTTCGTTCATCAATGGCAGCAACCTGCGGGTCGATGGCGGCTCGGTGCAAAGCGTCCAGAACTGAACCAGCACGGGCGCTCGGGCCGGGGCGGGCCCGAGCGCGCTCCGCGCCCCAAGCGCCAGATCCACCATCCAGCCGCCAGGAACGTTAAACTGCGCAGGCCGCCCTTGGCGGGTTCTGTGGAGACGCATTCTTGGAAGACCTCAACTCACTCTACTACTTCACCCAAGTGGTCGAGCACGGTGGCTTCGCCCCGGCGGGTCGGGCGCTGAACATGCCCAAGTCGAAACTCAGCCGACGCATTGCCGACCTCGAAGAGCGTCTGGGCGTGCGCTTGCTGCAGCGCACCAGCCGCCACTTCGCACTGACCGAGATCGGCCAGGCCTATTACAGCCCGCGCCTTGGGTGGACGACGTTGCCCGCAACTTGCTGGCCACCGTGCTTGCCATTGCCTGGTGGCTGTTTGGCGCGCGTACCGTCACAGTGGTTTTCGGCCTGTTGTTGGTGGCGCGCGGCAGCCACGGCGGCCGCTTGCTGCAGGATGTGCTCGGCGCATTGATCTTCATCGTCGCCGTGGTGGCGGCGGCCGGCTATGTACTGCAATTGCCCGTCAAGGGGCTGCTGGCCACATCGGGGGTGATGGCCATCGTCATCGGCCTGGCATTGCAGAGCACCCTGGCAGACGTATTCAGCGGCATCGTGCTCAACACCACGCGGCCCTATCAGATCGGTGACGCCATTTCCATCGATGGCACGGAGGGCAAGGTGCTGGACATCGACTGGCGCGCGACCCGGCTGCTCACCAGCAGCGGCAGCCTGGCGGTCATCCCGAACTCCGTGGCTGCCAAGGCCCGCTTACTCAACCATAGCCGTCCGGCTGATGTGCATGGGGTGTCAATCAGCGTGGTCGTGCCTGCCAGCGTGCGCCCTGGCAAGGTGTTCGATGCACTGGAAAAGGCGCTGCGCGGTACCCGTGCGATTCTCCCCGCACCCGCCCCCAAGGTAGCCGTGAAGACCTCGACGCTCGATTCGGTGGAATACGAAGCCAGCGGTTTCATCGCCGACATGAGTGGCAAGAACGCTACGCGCAACCAGTTGTTCGACCTGGCCCACCGGCACCTGGAAGCGAACGGGGTGCTCTGGAACCAGGACTTGACGATGCCGCCGCGCAGTCGTCAACGGGAGGTGCTGGACGAGGTACGGGTGTTTCGCGCCCTGAGTGATGAAGAGCGTGACACACTGAGCCAGCACATGACCGCCGTCGAGTACCTGGCTGATACGACGATTCTGGAGGTGGGCAAGCAGTCCGAGCACGTGCTGATCATAGGGCGAGGTGTCGTATCGGCGGCGGTGCTGGAGGATGGCAAGCGCCTGGAGGCCGGACGCATGGGCCCAGGTGAAGTACTGGGCATCGACGGGCTCGTTGATGAAGACGACTCGCTGGTGGAGTTCAGAACCTTGACCAGTTGCCTGCTGTATCGCATCGACAAGCAACGGGTCAAAGCGTATCTGCAGCAACATGGCGATGTGCAGACCGCCTTGAGCAAACTGCAACGCGTCCGGCGTCAGGGCCGCGAATCGCTACTCTTGCACAAGCCTGTTTCCATCAGCAAAGGCGGTTTCCTGAGCTGGCTGCACAAATGACGCGTTACCTGCCGGTGTGGGGCGTTGCCTCACAGCACCACGCGCAGGCACTGGCCGGCGTGATACAGCGAGAATCCGGACTCATAGAACGCCGTGCGCAGTGAGGTCGCGCTCACGCCTTTCATGGTCGAGAACGGTATCGGCAGGCTGGCTGCTTCCCCTTTTGACAGAAATTCGGCGAACGCCCGGCCAATGACGGTGCCGGTGGTATTGCCACGCCCGTTGTAGCCGGTGACCGCCACCAACCCAGGGGCGGGTTCGAACAGACGCATCAGGTGGTCGGGCGTAAAGTCGATGCAGCCGGTCCAATGCATGTCCCATTCGACCTTGCCAAGCGCAGGATAGTAGTGACGCTGGATACGGTCGGCCCAACTGCGCACGAACCACGCGGGCTTGTTGTCGACCCGGCCCAGGCTGCCGAGCAGCAAACGGCCCTGGTCATCGCGGCGAATACTGCTGAGCACGGTGCGGGTATCCCAGGAGCCTTGGCCGTGAGGGAGTATCTTGTCGGCCTGCGCGCCCTGCAATGGCTTGGAGGCAACCTGGTAGTAATAGCCCTTGAAGAACTGCTTTTGCAGGTTGCTCCAGTCCCCTTCGGTGTAGGCGCCCGTGGAGATCACCACCTTCTCGGCGCGCACCGAACCGCGTGCGGTCTGCACACGCCAGCCGTCGCCCTCGCGCGTCAGGCCCTGGACTGAGGACTGCTGGAACAGCTTGCCACCCAGGCGCACCACGGCAGCTGCCAGGCCCTGGGTGTAGCCCATCGGGTTGATGGTGCCGGCACGGCGGTCGAGCAAGGCGGCGGCGATCTTGTCGGTACCGCAATATTCCTGGCACTGTGCGCCGGTCAGCAGTTCGACATCGGCACCGCGCCGTCGCCACTGCTCGTGGCGGGCCTGCAGATCGGCGATGCCGGTGGCGTTATGTGCCATGTGCAGGGTGCCCTGGTGCCGTGCCTGACAGTCGATGCCCAGGCGTTCGATCATGGCGAACACATCGGCCGGGGCCTGACCCAGCACCGTGTTCAACCGGCTGCCTTGCTTCTGGCCCAAGGTGGCTTCAACGTCGTCCGGGCGAATCCAGGTACCGGCATTGACCAGCCCGACGTTACGGCCAGAGCCGCCGTGGCCCACCTTCCAGGCCTCCAGCACGATCACCGACTTACCCTGCTCGAGCAGGTGAATGGCCGCTGACAACCCGGTAATGCCGCCGCCGATCACGCAGACATCGGCGTGGTGTTCCCCCGCCAGGGCCTGGACGGTCACGCTTGGCACGGTGACGCATTCCCACAAGCATTCTTGACGCAGTTCGGACATGGCCCGGCTCCCGCAATTTATTCTTGTTCGAGACCGCCGTGCGGCCTTTCGCAGCCAAGCCCGCGTCCCCAGGCATCGAGGCATACGCACCGATCCTGATGGAGGCGGGCTTGGTCGCCCACCAAGGGCCGTGCCCCTGGTTCTACACAATCACGCTAGTCAGTCGAACACGATGCCCTGCGCCAGTGGCAACTCACGGGAGTAGTTCACGGTATTGGTCTGACGGCGCATGTAGCCTTTCCAGGCATCGGAACCGGACTCACGGCCACCACCGGTCTCCTTCTCACCCCCGAACGCCCCGCCGATTTCAGCACCGCTGGTGCCAATGTTGACGTTGGCGATACCGCAATCACTGCCAGCCGCGCTCTGGAAACGCTCAGCCTCGCGCAGGTCGGTGGTGAAGATGCAGGACGACAAGCCCTGGGGGACCTCGTTGTTCAGGCGCAAGGCTTCGTCGAAGTCATCGTAGGCCAGCACATAGAGAATCGGCGCGAACGTTTCATGGCGCACCACCTCGCTTTGCCCAGGCATTTCAGCAATGGCAGGCGATACGTAATAGGCATTGGGATACTGGTCGGCCAACTGGCGCTCACCCCCGAACACTTGGCCGCCTTCGTCGCGAGCCTTGGCCAGGGCGCCTTGCATGGCATCGAACGAGGCCTTGTCGATCAGGGGCCCAACCAGGTTGTCCTTGCGCGGGTCGCCAATGCGCACCTTGCCGTAGGCGGCTTTGACCCGAGCCAGTACTTCATCCTTGATCGAACGGTGCACGATGAGGCGGCGCAGCGTGGTGCAGCGCTGCCCGGCAGTGCCGACTGCCGAGAAGAGAATGCCCCGCACGGCCAGGTCCAGGTCGGCGCTAGGTGCCAGGATCATTGCATTGTTGCCGCCAAGTTCCAGGATGCTGCGGCCAAAGCGTGCCGCTACACGCGGCCCGACTTCACGGCCCATGCGCGTGCTGCCGGTGGCACTCACCAGGGCTACGCGGGGGTCATCGACCAGGGCTTCGCCTGCTTCACGGCCGCCGATGACCAGCTGCGCAAGACCTGCCGGCGCATCACCGAAGGCTTTCAACGCCTTGTCGAACAACGCCTGGCACGCCAGGGCGGTCAATGGCGTTTTCTCGGAGGGCTTCCATACCACCGAATTGCCGGCCACCAGAGCCAGGGCGGTGTTCCAGGACCAGACCGCCACCGGGAAGTTGAACGCGCTGATCACACCGACCACACCCAGCGGGTGCCAGCTTTCGCGCATGTGGTGGCCAGGACGCTCGGAGGCGATGGTCAGGCCGTATAACTGACGTGACAGCCCCACTGCAAAGTCGCAGATGTCGATCATTTCTTGCACTTCGCCCAGGCCTTCCTGGGTAATCTTGCCTGCTTCGATCGAAACCAGTTCACCCAGGTCTGCCTTGTGCTCGCGCAATACTTCGCCGAACAGGCGCACCAGCTCACCCCGACGTGGGGCAGGCACGCTGCGCCACGCCTCGAATGCCTGCTGGGCCTGCTCGATACGCGCGGTGGTCTCGGCTTGACCGAGCAGCGTCACCGAAGCGATCTGGCTGCCGTCGATTGGCGTGTGTACAGCGTAATCGCCTTGGGTGTAAGCCTGGGCAGCAACGCCCAGGCGCTCGAGCAATCCAGCAACCATTGGTGTTCTCCTACATGGGTAGACAGGTTGGATATGATGTGGATCAGTATTAATCCGATCAGTTAAGCGCAACAAACGACCTTTATTCCGCATATCATTCCGTCAGGTAATGATTCGAGCCCGTGAGAACGCTATGTCAAAACGTCTGGTGCCGTCCATGACCGCCCTGCAGTGCTTTGAAGCTGCAGCCCGCCACTTGAGCTTCACCCGAGCCGCCGAAGAGCTGCATTTGACCCAAAGTGCGGTCAGCAAGCAGGTGGCGCAGCTCGAAGACCTGTTGCGTCACCACCTTTTCCTGCGCATTCGCCGACGTTTACAGCTCACGCCAGCCGGCAGCCTCTATCTGGCCGAGGTGAACAAGATCCTCACGCAGGTCGATATGTCCAGCCGCTACGTCCTGACGTACGGGGAGCAGACCGAGATCCTGAAGGTCGCGACGCAGCCAAGCTTCGGCGTGCGCTGGCTGATCCCCCACCTCAAGGGCTTCGGCCGGCGGCACAGCAACATTCACTTGGACATTCGCAACGAAATGGAGCCCTTTTCACTGTTGCAGGGCTCGGCCGACGTCGTGTTCTTCTACGGCCAGGGCACCTGGCCGGGGGCCAGCTGCATCGAGCTGTTCGGTGAAGAAGTCGTGCCGGTGTGCTCGCCAGAGCTGCTGGCAGGCCGTGACCTGCCGAGTGCCGAGGCATTGACCGACTTGGTGTTGCTGCAAAGCACTTCACGGCCAGAAGCCTGGCACGAATGGTTCCTGGAGCAGGGCCTGCAAAGCGTCAGCGCGTACCACGGCCCGCGCTTCGACACGTTCTACATGGCCCTGAGCGCTGCCCAGGCCGGTTGCGGGGTGGCACTGGTGCCGCGCTACCTGGTGGCGAAGGAGCTGGCCGAGGGCAGCCTGGTCGTGCCCTGGAATCATGCGATGCGCAGTGCCGGCGCGCACTACCTGGCGTATGCCGAACATGCCGCGGAAGTGCCCAAGGTGCGGGCGCTGGTGGACTGGATCGGTGAGCAGCTGCAGGCATGAAGCCCTCGACAGGAGGAGCACCCTACGCCTGTCGATGTCGATCAAAAAAGGAATGACACGCCTACTTTTTTTCGCTTGTGGCCCGGGTGCATTCCCCGCTTTCATGTAAGGGTCAGCCATTAACCAGGAATCCAGCGATGCCCGCCCATGATTTCGTCAGCCCCGACAGCATCCGTGCGCAGTTTTCTGCCGCCATGTCGCTCATGTACAAACAGGAAGTGCCGTTGTACGGCACGCTGCTGGCGCTGGTGAGCGAAATCAACCAGCAGGTGATGGCCGAGCAACCAGAAGTGGCGCAGGCGCTGCGCTGGACAGGGGAACTCGAGCGGCTGGGCCATGAACGCCATGGTGCCATCCGCGTGGGTACGGCCGAGGAGCTGGCGACCATCGCGCGACTTTTTGCGGTCATGGGCATGCAGCCAGTGGGCTACTACGACCTCAGCAGTGCTGGGGTCCCGGTGCACTCCACCGCATTCCGTGCCGTGCATGAGCAGTCGCTGCACGTCAGCCCGTTCCGTGTCTTCACCTCGCTGTTGCGCTTGGAGCTGATCGACAACCTGCAGTTGCGGGAAATGGCCAAGGATATCCTGGCCAAACGCCAGATCTTCACCCCTCGCGTACTCCATCTGATCGAGCAGCGCGAACGCGATGGCGGCTTGAATACCGCAGATGCCCAGACTTTCGTACAGGAAGCCCTGCACACCTTCCGCTGGCACCGCGACGCTACCGTCACCGCCGAGCAGTACCAGCAGCTGCACGACCAGCACCGCCTGCTTGCCGATGTTGTCGCGTTCAAGGGCCCGCACATCAATCACCTTACTCCGCGCACCCTGGATATTGATGCCATCCAGCTCGGCATGCCGGCCAAGGGCATCACGCCCAAGGCCGTGGTCGAAGGCCCCCCTCCCCGCCGCCACCCAATTCTACTGCGCCAGACCAGCTTCAAGGCCTTGCAGGAAAAGGTCGTATTCTGCGGTCAGCACGGTAGCGAAGGTAGCCACACCGCGCGCTTTGGGGAAATCGAGCAACGTGGCGCGGCGTTGACGCCGAAGGGGCGCCAGCTCTATGACAAGCTGCTCGACAGGACTCGCCTTGCATTGGGTGGTGCACCCGCCGAGGCCAATGCCCCACAGTACATGGCGATGCTCACAGACACCTTCGCCGCCTTCCCGGACGACCTGATGCAGATGCGTGAGCAGGGCCTGGCGTATTTTCGCTACTTCGCGACCGAGAAAGGCCTGGCCGCGCGCGGTGAACAAGGCAGGCCAACTACCCTGCAAGAGCTGATCGACGCAGACCACGTGCATTTCGAGGCACTGGTATACGAAGATTTCTTGCCGGTAAGCGCCGCAGGGATCTTCCAGTCCAACCTGGGCGACGATGCCCGGGCCGAGTACGGCAGCAACGCCAACCGCGCAGCCTTCGAAGCGGCGCTGGGGCTGCAGGTGCAGGATGAACTGGCGCTCTATGCGCAAAGCGAGCGCCGCTCGCTGCAGGCGTGCGCGCAGGCACTGAACCTGGTATCGCTGTAAAGCGACAAGTTGAAGGGGCACTTGGGTGCCCCACCGTGTCAGCGGAAACGGTCCACTTCCTGACGCAACTGCGCTGCCAACCCTTCCAGCTCCCGCGCTGTTAATGCCAGCTCGTTGGCCACCTCGCGCTGCTCACCGTTGGCCTGGGCGATGCTCTGCAAATTGCGGCTCAGCACGGTCGCTGTGCTGCTCTGCTCCTGGGTCGCCGTACTGATCACGGCAAACTGCTCACCCGCCGCACGGCTTTGTTCGTCGATGCGGGCAAGTGCCTGCGCGACCTTGCCATTGCGCTCCAGGCCGTCCTGCATCAGCTGGTTACTCTGCTCCAGTGTGGTGATGGCATGCCCGGTCTGCTGCTGGATGCTGGTGATCATGCCGGATATTTCATCGGTGGCCTGACGGGTTCGCGCTGCCAGCCCACGCACCTCGTCAGCCACCACTGCAAAGCCACGCCCCTGCTCACCGGCACGGGCCGCTTCGATGGCAGCATTCAAAGCCAACAGATTGGTCTGCTCAGCGATGGCGGTGATGACACTTATGATGCTGCCGATCTCTTGCGAACGTGCACCCAGGCTGTTCACGACCGTGGCTGTGTCACCCAGGGCATCGGCAATCTGCTTGAGCGAGTGCGACGCTTCGTCCATGGCGCCGCGGCCCACGCGGGTCTGCTGGGCATTGTCGCGGGCCATGCGCTCGGTACCAGCCATGTTGTCGGCGATGTTCATGGACGTGGCGCTGAACTCTTCCACCGCGCCCGCCATGCTGGTGATTTCGCCTGATTGCTGGTCCATGCCCACACAGGCGCCAGCCGACAGGCCTGACAGCGAGCGGGCGCGGGTGCTGACCTGCTCGGAGGCACTGCGGATGTGCTCGACCATGTTGGAGAGGGCTTCACCCATCGTGTTGAAGCTGCGCGCCAACTGCCCGATTTCATCGTGGCTGGTCACGTTCAGCCGTGCGTTCAGGTCACCCGCTCCGAGCGCTTGTGCTTGCCGTACCAGATCATCCAGCGGGCGCAGCTTGCGCCTGAGCAACCACAGCGTTGCAGCCACGGCCATGAGCATGGCCAGCACGCTGCCGACGGCAAGGCGCAGACCCACGCTCCAGGTTACCTCGCGGATCTCTGCCAGGGGCATGCTCGCAACCACCGTCCAGGGTCCTTGGGCAAAGGGCGCCGTCGCGCTGTACAGCGGCTGCTCGGCATTGGCCGGCGGCACCAGCCACTGGCCCTTTTCATCCTGCAGTGCCAATGAACCGGTTTGGCCAATGCGGAAGCGTTTGAGGTTGGCGAACTGGGCGTTCTGCGCATCGGTGTAATCGAAACCCACGAACAGCACCGCGATCACCCGGCCATTACCGTCGGTCATCGGCACATAGCGCGTCATGTAGTTGCGGTCGAACAACACGGCACGGCCAACGTACATCTGCCCGGCCAGTAACTTGGCGTAAGCGGGGTGCTGGCGGTCGAGCTGGGTACCGATGGCGCGGCTGCCGTCCTGTTTCTTCAAATTGGTGCTGATGCGCACGAAATCGTCGCCACTGCGCACGAACACCGTGGCGATACCGGCAGTCATCTGCTGGAAGTCGTCCACTTGCTGGAAGTCGTTGTTCAATAACTGATCGCCCAGGTACAGGGCCGGCGTTGCGTACCCTGCGACCTGCACGGTCTGCCCTGCATGCAGCGACAGCCCTGATGCGAAGCGTCGCTCGAACAAGCCGCTCAAGCGCTGGGTATTGTCCTTGAGCGAGCCGTGGAACGTGTCAAGCTGGTCGGCCAGCAAGCGCGCCTCACTGGCCAGGTGGGCCTGGCGCGTAGCGAGGTTGGCATCGTCCAGTGAACGCAGGGCAAAAAGGGTACTGCCGGAAATCACCAGCGCCAGCACGATGGCGAGGGCGATACCGAGTTGCGAGGCAATCCGGGCACGCGGTTGAGGCATGGGCAAGCTCCTGGCAAGAGGCCGGGATCATCCTGATCACGCTGACCACCCGCTTTTATTTGACGGGAAGCGCGCCCTCTTCCGGGACGCTGGTGCCATTTGATCGGCGTCGGCGCCGAATACTTGAGTGTCGGACCGGGATATAGCGCTCGTAATCAAAGGGCTGGCAGGATCACCACCTCGGGTAGCGCCATGGCATTCACCTCGGCTTGCAGGAAGGCACTGAGGCGGCGCAGGCGCTCGCCGCCCGGCCGGGTCCGCGGCCATACCAGGTAGTAGTCCATGCCGCTGGGGACTGCTGTCGGCCATGGCAGGCTCATGCGCCCCTGCGCCACATCTTCGGCCACCATCATCAGGTCACCAATTGAAACACCGTAGCCTCGGGCCGCTGCAATCATGCCCAGTTCCAACGTGTCGAACACCTGCCCGCCCTTGAGCGAAACCCTGCTACTCAGGCCCAGGCGCTCCAGCCATACCCGCCAGTCACGCTTGTCCATTGTAGGGTGCAGCAGTTCGCTACTCGCAAGGCGCGTCGCGTTCCAGGGCCCGTCATCCAACAGCCCTGGTGCACCCACCGGCACCAGCAGTTCGGGGAACAGCTTGCGTACCTCCCACTCCGCCGGGAACACCCCATCGCCCAGCAGCACCGCGCAATCGAAAGGTTCCTGGTTGAAGTCCACATGGTCGACGTCCATCCAGGCACTGGTCAGTTGCACTTCATTGCCAGGTTGCAGCCGACGGAAGCGGCTCAGCCGGGCCAGCAACCAACGCATGGTCAAGGTGGACGGCGCCTTCATGCGCAGCATCTCGTCTTCACCGCGCAACGTGTCACAAGCACGCTCAAGCGCTGCAAAGCCTTCGCGCACACCCGGTAGCAGCACCCGTGCAGCTTCGGTCAGTTGCAGGCTGCGGCCACTGCGCACGAACAGTCGGCAGGCAAAGTGATCCTCCAGCGTGCGAATGTGCCGGCTGACCGCGCTTTGGGTAATGGACAACGCTTCGCCAGCACGGGTGAATGAGTTCAACCTCGCCGTAGCTTCGAATGCACGCAGCGCATACAGGGGCGGTAGCTTTCGGGTCATGAGGTTCCTTGTTCGGCGGAGAAACGGCGACCTGCGCATCATATCGCCATGATTAAAACTCATGCCAATGATCGCATTTATCCTTTTGTTAAAAGCTGACCCAAGCTTCAGAATCGCCCTTCGTCCGCCACCGTCTTCGCCAAGGATCACATCCATGCACGTCGCACCTACCCACGAGCTCAAGGCATTACTGCGCTTGGCAGGCCCGCTGATCGCCTCGCAGCTGGCGCACATGCTCATGGTACTGACCGACACCCTGATGATGGCACGCATCAGCCCGCAGGCCTTGGCCGGTGGCGGGTTGGGCGCGGCGGGCTATTCGTTCGTGTCCATCTTCTGCCTGGGCGTCATCGCGGCGGTCGGCACCCTGGTAGCCTTCCGCCGAGGCGCCAATGACATCGAGGGCGCCACACGGCTGGCGCAAAGCGGCCTGTGGCTGGCCTGGGGCCTGGCCTTGTTCGCGGCGCTGGTGCTGTGGAACCTCGAACCTGTGCTGCTGCTTTTCGGGCAGCAGCCTGACAACGTCGCCTCGGCGGCCGAGTTTCTCACCCTGCTGCCGCTGGCGTTGCCGGGCTACCTGACCTTCATGGCCTTGCGTGGCTTCACCAGCGCCCTGGGCCGCTCTACGCCGGTAATGGTGATCAGCCTGGTAGGCACCGTACTCAACTACTTGCTGAACGTTGCGCTGATCGAAGGCATGTTCGGCCTGCCCAAGCTTGGTCTGATGGGCATCGGCCTGGTCACTGCGGTGGTCTCGATGGGCATGGCCATTGCCCTGGCGCTGTACATCCGCTGGCACCCGGCCTATGCCGCCTACCCGCTGCGCAAGGGCCTGTCGCGGCCATCGCTGCCAGCGTTGGGCGAGCTGTGGCGGCTGGGGCTGCCGATCGGCGGCACCTACATGGTGGAAGTAGGGCTGTTCGCTTTTGCGGCGCTGTGCATGGGCGTACTGGGCAGTACCGAGTTGGGCGCGCACCAGATCGCCCTGCAGATCGTGTCGACCGCCTTCATGGTGCCCACTGGCCTGTCCTATGCCGTGACCATGCGCGTAGGCCATTACTACGGTGCGGGCAACTTGCTCGCCGCGCGCAGCGCTGGCCGGGTGGGGATCGGCTTCGGGGCCATGCTGATGTTCGCCTTCGCTGCGCTGTTCTGGTTGCTGCCAGACGCATTGGTAGGGCTGTTTATCGACAGGGCCGACCCGGCGTTTGCCGCCATCTTCCAGCTGGCGGTCCAGCTGCTGATGGTAGCCGCCTGGTTCGAGCTGTTCGATGGCGTGCAGACCATCGCGATGGGCTCTATTCGTGGACTGAAAGACGCCAAGACTACGTTCCTGATCGGGCTGGTGTGCTACTGGCTCATCGGGGCACCCAGCGCCTGGTTGTTCACTTTCGTCTTTGGCGGGGGCGCGGTGGGCGTCTGGTGGGGGCTGGCCTTGGGGCTGGCGTGCGCCTCGGTGGCGCTGACCTTCGGCTTCGAATGGCGGATGCGGCGGCTGTTGCGCCACGCCGGAACACGCGCCGCAACGGCCACATCTGCCTGATTTCAACCCATTGAGGTGGCTTTGCGCATTGGCCAGGGGGGCGGACAGCTAGCCTGCAACCCCCACTTGGCGGTGTGACGACTGCAGCAGGAACGGGATCAGCGCGTCTACCGGCAGAGGCTTGCTGACCAGGAAACCCTGTACCTGGTTGCAGCCAAACCCGCGCAGCAAGGCCAATTGCGCTTCGCTTTCGACGCCCTCGGCCACCACTTCGAGGTTGAGATTGTGGGCCAGGTTGATCATGGCATGCACCAGCTTGCGGTTCTCTTCGCGCATATCCATCTGCGCAACGAAACTGCGGTCCACCTTGAGCAAGGTGATCGGCAGGCTGTTGAGGTGCACGAACGAAGAGAACCCTGTGCCAAAGTCGTCCAGCGAGAAGCGCACGCCCAGGCGCCCCAGTGCATCCATGGTCTGACGCACCCGCTCATTGCGCCGCATCACGGCCGTTTCGGTCAGCTCGAATTCCAGCCAGTGGGCATCGACACCGTACTCGGCGATCAGCCGGCTCAAGGTTGCCAGCAACTGGCTGTCCTGAAACTGCCGGAAACTGAGGTTGACCGCCATGTGCAACGGCGCAAGCCCCTGCGTGTTCAGGGCCTGCATGTCGCGCAGGGCACGGGCGATGACCCAGTAACCCAGCGGCACGATCAGCCCGCTTTGCTCGGCCAATGGCACGAACTCACTGGGCGGCAGCAAGCCCCGTTCGGCGTGGCGCCAGCGCACCAGCGCTTCGAGACCGACGACCCGCCCATCAGCCAGGTTCAAGCGCGGCTGATAGTGAAGTTCCAGCTCGTCACGGCGCAAGGCCCGGCGCAGCTCGCTTTCGAGATCGGCCAGGCTGCGTGCGTGGCGATTGATGCGCTCGTTGAAGACATGGAAGGTACAGCCCTGGGTGGCCTTGGCCTGACGCATGGCGATGTGCGCATGCCACATCAGCGGGTCGGCGCCACTCTGGGCGCGGGCGTGGGCCAGGCCCAGGCTGCAACCGAGCAGCAGGCTTTCGCCATCGACCCAGTAGGGCTCGGCTAATGCCTCGACGATGCGCTCGGCCATCCACTCGGCACGCCCTGGGTCGCGGCGGGTGTCGATCAGCAAGGCGAACTCGTCACTGCCCAGGCGTGCCAGCTGGTCGCCTGCTTCGAGTTGATGCTTCAGACGTAGCACCACCTGCAGAATGAGGCGATCCCCACTCTGGTGCCCCAGGGCGTCATTGACATGGCGAAAGTTGTCCAGGTCCAGATGCCCAAGGGCGACGCCGCGCCCGTCATGGTCGGCCAAACGCGTGGCCAGCAAGGCCTGGAAGCCCTGGCGGTTGGCGATGCCAGTCAAAGGGTCTTGCTCGGCCAAGCGTTGCAGGGTGGCTACCAGTACACCTCGCTCGCGCACGTGGCGCAGGCACCGACGCAGGCTGTCGACATTGACTTGGTCGCTCACCAGCCAGTCGCTGACGCCGCTGGGCGCCGCCTCTGGCTCGCTGTGCAACAGCAGGATGGTCGGCAGGTCACAACGACCGGGTGCTGGCTGCAACGCCGGCGTGGTCAGCACCACGGCCTGCCGGTCGCGGCTGAACAGACTGTCGACGGCATCCCAGTCGGGTGCCGTGAGCAGTACGGCCGCGCCCTTCAAGGCAGGCATGCACGCGTGCAGCAAGGCCGCCCACTCGGGCTCACTGGCCAACAGCAGCAAACGCATAGGTTCGACAGGCGCGGACAAGACGGCTCCTTAAGGCTCGACGATGCAACGTAGACCGATGAATAGGCCGACGCATTCAATGGAAATGATTTTCACTTGTAAGCGCGCCTTTTAACAGCCTGGTCCGACGTATTTTGTCGTGCATCCTGCGCGAAAGCAGACAAACCAGCAAATACGATTTTTTCAGGCGCAAGCATTAGCGGCGCTAATGATCGTTTCGAAAGTCTGACTCGAACGTCAGACGGTCACGCCATGAACACGCATGCCTGTTAGAATGCGCGGCTATTTTCTGGCGACCCCCGGTTTCTAGCATGTCCCGACTCAATCCCCGGCAGCAGGAAGCCCGTGACTATGTCGGCGGCCCTCTTTTGGTGCTCGCCGGTGCAGGTTCGGGCAAGACCAGCGTCATCACGCGCAAAATTGCCCATCTCATCCAGAACTGCGGTATTCGCGCCCAGTACATCGTGGCCATGACCTTCACCAACAAGGCCGCCCGCGAGATGAAGGAGCGGGTTGCCAGCCTGCTGCGTCCGGGCGAAGGCCGAGGGCTGACGGTCTGCACATTTCACAACCTGGGCCTGAACATCATCCGCAAGGAGCACGAACGCCTGGGCTACAAGCCTGGTTTTTCGATCTTCGACGAGTCGGATATCAAAGCCCTGCTGTCGGACATCATGCAGAAGGAGTACTCCGGCGACGACGGCATCGACGAAATCAAGAACATGATCGGTGCCTGGAAGAACGACCTGATCCTGCCTCCCGAGGCCCTGGAGAAAGCACGCAACCCGCGCGAGCAGACCGCTGCGGTCGTTTACACCCACTATCAGCGCACGCTCAAGGCGTTCAACGCCGTGGACTTCGACGACCTGATCCTGCAACCGGTCAAGTTGTTCCAGGAACACCCCGAGGTGCTCGAGCGCTGGCAGAATCGCGTGCGTTATCTGTTGGTCGATGAATACCAGGACACCAACGCCAGCCAGTACCTGCTGGTGAAGATGCTGATCGGCATGCGCAACCAGTTCACCGTGGTGGGCGACGACGACCAGTCGATCTACGCCTGGCGCGGCGCGCGCCCCGAGAACCTGATGCTGCTCAAGGAGGACTATCCCTCACTGAAAGTGGTCATGCTGGAGCAGAACTACCGCTCCACCAGCCGCATCCTGCGCTGCGCCAACGTGCTGATCGCCAACAACCCGCACGCGTTCGAGAAACAGCTGTGGAGCGAGATGGGCGTGGGCGACGAGATCCGGGTGATACGTTGCAAGAACGAGGATGCCGAGGCCGAGCGCGTAGCGATGGAAATCCTCACGCTGCACCTGCGCACCAACCGTCCCTACAGCGATTTCGCCATCCTGTACCGCGGCAACTACCAGGCCAAGCTGATCGAGCTGAAGTTGCAGCACCACCAGGTGCCTTACCGTCTTTCCGGCGGCAACAGCTTCTTTGGCCGTCAGGAAGTCAAGGACCTCATGGCCTACCTGCGCCTGCTGGTGAACCCTGACGACGACAACGCCTATCTACGTGTCATCAACGTGCCGCGCCGGGAAATCGGCTCGACCACCTTGGAAAAGCTCGGCAACTATGCCACCGGCCGGGGCATTTCGATGTATGCCGCCAGTGAGGAACTGGGCCTGGGCGAGCACCTGGATGCGCGCTACACCGAGCGCCTGCAGCGCTTCAAGCACTGGCTGGACGGCGTGCGCCACAAGGTGGCGCTGGACGACCCCATAGCCGCCCTGCATGAAATGATCCGCGACATCGACTACGAAAACTGGATCCGCCAGCAGACCGCCAGCGACAAGGCCGCGGAGTTTCGCATCAGCAACGTCTGGTTCCTGGTCGAAGCGCTGAAGAACACCCTCGAGAAGGACGAAGAGGGTGACATGACCATTGAGGACGCCATCGGCAAGTTGGTGCTGCGCGACATGCTCGAGCGCCAGCAGGAAGAGGAAGAAAACGCCGACGGTGTGCAGATGATGACCCTGCACGCGTCCAAGGGCCTGGAATTTCCCTACGTGTTCATCATGGGCATGGAGGAGGAGATCCTGCCTCACCGCTCCAGCATCGAGGCCGACACCATCGAGGAAGAGCGCCGCCTGGCTTATGTGGGTATTACCCGCGCACGCCAGACGCTGGCCTTCACGTTCGCCGCCAAACGCAAGCAATACGGGGAAATCATCGACTGCACGCCCAGTCGCTTCCTCGACGAACTGCCCCCCGAAGACCTGTCCTGGGAAGGGCTGGACGATGCACCGGTCGAGGTCAAGGCCGCACGCGGCAACAATGCCCTGGCCGACATCCGGGCGATGCTCAAACGCTGATCAACCATTACTCTTAAACACTGCCGCTGTTTGCGGCCATTTTTGTTCCGAGGAATACCATAGTGGAAGCACTGCATCAGAAGATTCGCGAAGAAGGCATCGTGCTTTCCGACCAGGTTCTCAAAGTCGATGCGTTTCTCAACCATCAGATCGACCCGGCGCTGATGCAGCTGATCGGTGACAAGTTCGCCCGCCTGTTCGCCGATGCCGGCGTGACCAAGATCGTCACCATCGAGGCGTCGGGCATCGCGCCTGCGGTGATGACCGGGTTGAAGCTGGGCGTGCCGGTGATCTTCGCGCGCAAGCACCAGTCGCTGACCCTCACCGAAAACCTGCTGACGGCTTCTGTGTATTCGTTCACCAAGCAGACCGAGAACACCGTGGCCATTTCGCCGCGCCACCTGAGCAGCAGCGACCGGGTGCTGGTGATG
The DNA here is from genome assembly GCF_046231935.1 of Pseudomonas sp. KCJK9111. Taxonomy (NCBI): domain Bacteria; kingdom Pseudomonadati; phylum Pseudomonadota; class Gammaproteobacteria; order Pseudomonadales; family Pseudomonadaceae; genus Pseudomonas; species Pseudomonas sp. KCJK9111. The sequence continues at coordinate 19,995 of NZ_JBJJMO010000006.1, forward strand.
GATGACTTCCTGGCCAACGGCAAGGCGTCCCAGGCGCTGATATCGATCATCAAGCAGGCCGGGGCGACCGTGGTAGGCCTGGGGATCGTGATCGAGAAATCGTTCCAGGGCGGACGCGCCGAGCTGGATCGCCAAGGCTATCGCGTGGAGTCGCTGGCGCGAGTGAAATCGCTGGAAGGCGGTGTGGTCAGCTTCATCGAGTGATGCGGCATCGGCTCGCTCGCATCCGGGCACAGGGGGCTGCGTGGCAGCCCCTGTCGTTTTCAGGTCGCCGCCAGGCCCGCCAACAGCAACCGTTGGTACAGCGCTTCTTTTAGCCCCTGAGGCTGGTCAAGTTGCATCCGTGCCAGATGCCGCTCATATCCTTGCGGCTCTGGCGCCTCCAGCGTGGCCTTGCCCAGTTCGAGCGCCTCGCTGAGCTTGAACTTGCTTTTCAACCAGTTCAGTGCCCGTAGCAAGTCCTGCTCTTCAACCGTGAAATCGGTCCCCATGGGGTATTCCGGGAACAGCTGTGGGTGCTGTGCCTGGACCGCGGCCAGGCGCTGCGGCGTGTTATCGGCAAAACGCCTGTCGAGCTGAAAATCTTCCGCCAATTTGCCAGCGTTTTTGGCCTGCTCGATCAGGCTCTCCTGGAACCGGGCGTCACACACCGCAAGCAATCGCGCAATGACCTCGCTGTCGGTCTGCCCCCTGAGGTCGGCGATGCCATATTCGGTCACCACGATATCGCGCAGGTGGCGGGGAATGGTGCAATGGCCGTAGTTCCAGAAGATGTTCGACGACACCTCGCCGCCCGCTTCGCGCCAACTGCGCAGCAGCAGTATCGAGCGGCCACCTTCCAGCGCGTGCCCTTGGGCGACGAAGTTGTACTGCCCACCTACCCCGCTCAACACTCGCCCGTCTTCGAGCTGATCGGCCACACCCGCACCGAGCAGGGTCATGCCGAACACCGTATTGATAAAGCGTGCGTCTTGTCGCTGGCGACGCTTGAGCTGTTCGTCACCGTAGAGCTCGTTGACGAAATTGATCCCGGTCATGGCAAACCGTGCGCGCTGCTCAAGGGTCATGTCGCGCAAGCGCTGGTAGAACGCTTGCGGGCCGAGGAAGAACCCCCCGTGCAGGATCACTCCCCGGTCATCCACAGCACGCCGCAGCACGCCCGCCTCGGCCAGCGCCAACAGCCCGTTGACGAACATCTCGCTACAGCCGTACAGCCCCTGGTCGAAGGGCGCGAGCCCCCCTTCCCGCTCGATCAGTGCCTGCGTGGTGCCCGCGCCAAGGCCGTCGAGCGCTGCACGGTAGGCAACGTTATCGCTCTGGCGGGCGAGTAGCGCGGCGGCAACCGCATCGCCCATGGCACCAATGCCGATCTGCAGGGTGCCGCCGTCGCGCACCAGGCTGCTGGCATGCAGGCCAATGCAGTGGTCCTGCGTGGTGACCGGCATGTTGGGCGTTGAAAACAGTTGGCGCTGCTCGGCTTCGTCCAACAACAGGTCGAACGCATCCATTGGCAACTCGGCATCACCGGGCATGTACGGTAGCTGCGCATGCACCTGGCCCAGCATGAGAATGGTCTCGCCGGCGGCACGACGGCGTTCGACCATGGGTAACAGGTCCAGGGTGATGTCCGGGTTGCAGGCCAGGCTCAGGTGGACGGGCCGCTCCGGCGTAGCCGCCACCAGCTGGGCGATGAGGTTCAGGCCCTTGGCATTGATGTCTCGCGCGGCATGGCTGTAGTTGCTGCTGACGTAATCCTGTTGGGCCGACTCACTGGCAAGCAGGCTGCCAGGCTGCATGAAGAACTGTTCTACGCGAATGTTCGGCGGCAGGCTGTCATTGCGCAGATCGACCAGATAGTGAAGCTCTTCGTAGTCGCCGAACACGCGCTCGACGAAGGGCTCGAGCAAGCGTTGCTGCAAGCCATCACCCAGCGCTGGTCGCCCCAGGGAGAGGGCTGTATAGATGGTCAGACGGCGTTCGGGCAACTCACGGATGCGGGCATAAAGTGCGTTGACGAACGCATTGGGTTTGCCCAGGCCCAGCGGCAGGCCCATGTGGATATGGGTTGGCAGGCGGGACAGGACCTGTTCGACGGCCTGGTCGATGGAACTGAGGTGCATCGAGGCCTCCTGGTTCGTGCTTGGGTTCAGGAGGTTCGACAGGCAGGTGGACTGGTTGGTTGCCTGGGCGGGAAGAGGAAGCCGCGGACACCTGGGGCAATCGACAACTCGGTGGTCTTCAGGCGCAGCGCCGGTCTAAGCGTACGCAGTGCCTGTATGAGCGGCCTCGCCGGGACGCCGGACCGGCCGCGATGGGCCGCGAAGCGGCCCCGGCAAGACGAGATGCGAAGCTAAAATACTGGGACTGCTACGCTGCACATTGCAGTAACTTACAGGCCAGACATCTTCTCAATAGCGGCCTTGAGCTCATCATCCGAACAATCCGCGCAAGTGCCCTTCGGCGGCATGGCGTTGATGCCCGTTATGGCCTTGGCCAGGATGCCATCCAACCCACCCTGGTGGTCGGCACGCTCCTTCCAGGCTGCGCTGTCGCCCACTTTCGGCGCGCCGAGCAGGCCCGTGCCATGGCAAGCCGTGCAATGCTTGGCGATGATGTCGTCGGGCGTTCTGGCAGACCCGGCGCCAGCACTGGCGGTCACGGCCATGCCCTTGCATTCCTGGCCCTGGATACACACCTTACCGACCGGTTCCAGGCGCTTGGCAATATCGTCATTGGTCGCAGCGGTAGCGGTAATTGCCCACAGGGCCAGTACGGCGGCCGGGATGGCCAGCATCTTCTTGACTTGATTCACGCGAACACCCTCATGGTGGCTAATCATGCTCGCGGCCACGGATCCTCGAGCGCCGAAAAGTATAACGGCAAGCCCGAAGCCGGGAAACGACCCTACACAGGAAAGGGGTATTGACGCGTCAATGCACTGCGCTGGATCAAAAGTTCGAGGGGGTGGCGGCGCTGATCAAGCGTGCTGGCTGTTCGAACGGGTTACGAAAACGGTGCGGGCGGGTGCTTTCGAAGTAATAGCTGTCGCCTGCTTCGAGAATGAACAGCTCGGTACCGACCACCAATTCCAGGCGGCCTTCAAGCAGAATGCCAGTCTCTTCGCCATCATGGGTCAGCATTTCGGCACCGGTGTCGGCGCCGGGCGGGTACACCTCGGTCAGAAAAGCGATGGCACGGTTGCGGTGCGATTTGCCAACCAGCTTCATGGTCACTGCACCATCGGAGATGTCGATCAGTTCGTGGGCTTTGTAGACGATCTGCGCAGGGCTCTCGGGTTCGAGCTCCACGGAAAAGAACTCGACCATGGACATGGGAATGCCGCTCAGTACCTTGCGCAGCGAACTGATCGACGGGCTCACACTGTTTTTCTCGATCATCGAGATGGTGCTGTTGGTAACCCCCGCGCGCTTGGCGAGTTCACGCTGGGACAGGCCCTTGAGCGTGCGGATGGCTTGCAGTCGTTCGCCGACGTCCAAAGCTGGAGCCTCCTGAGACGGGTATGCGGGTGGATGTGAGCGATATCATGGCAACGCCGTTCAGTATTTACAACACACCACCCGCCTGACGCCCTAGTCCCCAATGTATTCCCGGGGCACCCGCTTGAGATTGCAGAAGATCTGGTAAGGAATGGTACCGGCCTGGCTCGCCACCTCAGCGGCATGGACCTGCTTGCCCCATAGTTCGACTGGGCTGCCGACGGTCGCCTGCGGCACGTCGGTCAGGTCGATGCTCAGCATGTCCATCGACACGCGACCGATGAGCGGGACCCGGCTGCCAGCAACCATGACCGGCGTACCGTTGGGCGCCTGGCGAGGGTAACCGTCGGCGTAGCCCATGGCGACCACGCCTACACGGGTGGGCCGCGTGCTGACGAACGTGGCGCCGTAACCTACCGGCTCGCCGGCCGGCAGCTCCCGCACACTGATGACCCGTGACTGCAGTGTCATGACCGGCTGCAGGCGTTGGGCCTGAGCTTGAGGCATATCGAACGGCGTTGCGCCGTAGAGCATCAGCCCTGGGCGCACCCAATCACCGGCTGCCTGGGGCCAACCCAGCACGGCTGGAGAGTTGCGCAGGCTGCACTCTGCTGCCAAGCCCTGGCGCGCGGTTTCGAAAACGGCAATCTGCTCGGCCGTGGCCTGCGCACCCAGCTCATCGGCACGGGCGAAATGGCTCATGAGCACGATGCGCCCTACCTTGCCGCAGGCCAGCAGGCGCTCATAGGCATCGCGATAGTCCTTGGGATGCAGCCCTACACGGTGCATGCCGGTATCGAGCTTGAGCCAGACGGTGAGCGGGCTGGCCAGCGGGCTTTTCTCGATGGCCTCCAATTGCCAGGCCGAATGCACGACGCACCACAGGTCATGCTCGACGATCAACGGCAGCTCACTGGCTTCGAAGAAGCCCTCCAGCAGCAGGACCGGGCCCCTGATGCCGGCCGCACGCAGCTCCAGCGCCTCCTCGATGCAGGCCACCGCAAACCCGTCCGCTTCGGGCTCGAGCGCCAACGCGCAGCGCACGGCACCATGGCCGTAGGCGTCGGCTTTGATCACGGCAAGCGCCTTGGCGCCGGTCAGTCCACGGGCGAGACGGTAATTGTGGCGCAGGGCCTGGAGGTCGATCAGGGCACGGGCGGGGCGCATGCGGCTGCCTTAAAAGTCATACGGGTTGAAATCGAAGCTGGAGCATTCGCAGGTCACCGGCGAATACCCCAATGGATGGCTTACTGCTGATGGGCAGGCGAACCATGCCCATGACGGGCCACTTCGCGGCTACTGCCATAGCGCGAGATGTCCAGCCCCTCTGCACTGATCTGCGGTTTCTTGCGCGCGATCAGGTCAGCCAGCAGACGACCCGAGCCACAGGCCATGGTCCAGCCCAGCGTGCCGTGACCTGTATTGAGGAACAGGTTACGGAAGGCGGTTGCACCCACGATGGGGGTACCGTCTGGCGTGGCGGGACGCAGCCCAGTCCAGAAACTGGCCTGGCTCAAATCCCCGCCGCGAGGATAAAGGTCGTTGACGATCATCTCCAGCGTTTCGCGTCGACGGGGGTTGAGCGACAGGTCGAAGCCGGCGATCTCAGCCATGCCTCCAACACGGATACGGTTGTCGAAACGGGTGATGGCGACCTTGTAGGTTTCGTCGAGGATGGTCGAGGCAGGTGCCATATCACCGTTGGTGATGGGTACGGTCAGGGAGTAGCCCTTCAACGGATAGACCGGCGCCTTGATGCCCAGGGGCTTGAGCATCTGCGGCGAATAGCTGCCCAATGCCAGCACGTAGCGGTCGGCGGTTTCGAGCTTGCCATCGATCCAGACACCGTTGATGCGGTCACCTGCATGATCCAGGCGCTGTATGTCCTGCCCGAAGCGGAACTCCACGCCCAGGTTGCGGGCCATTTCTGCCAGCTTGGTGGTGAACAACTGGCAATCGCCGGTCTGGTCGTTGGGTAGGCGCAGGGCGCCGGCGAGAATGCCCTTCACATTGGCCAGGGCAGGTTCGACGCGGGCGATGCCATCGCGGTCGAGCAATTCATAAGGCACGCCTGACTGCTCAAGCACAGCGATATCCTTGGCAGCTGCATCGACCTGGGCCTGGGTACGGAACAGCTGGGTAGTCCCCAGGCTACGGTTCTCGTACGCAATGCCGGTTTCGGCGCGCAGTTCGTCGAGGCAGTCGCGGCTGTACTCGGACAACCGCACCATGCGCTCCTTGTTCACGGCATAGCGGTTGGCCGTGCAGTTGCGCAGCATCTGGGCCATCCACAGGTACTGGTCTACGTCACCGGTCAGCTTGATGGCAAGCGGAGCGTGGCGCTCGAGCAGCCACTTAACGGCTTTCAGAGGCACCCCCGGCGCCGCCCACGGCGAGGCATAGCCAGGCGAGATCTGGCCGGCGTTGGCAAAGCTGGTTTCCATGGCCACCGCTGGCTGGCGGTCCACCACCGTCACTTCGAACCCTTGCCGGGCCAGGTAATAGGCACTGGCGGTTCCGATCACGCCGCTACCAAGTACCAGAACTCGCATCGTTTCTTTCCCCTCGCGGCCTGCCGCGGTGTGTTGTTGGACTGCCATTGATGGGCGAAGTATAGGAATTCGAGAGCAGTGCAATTCACTATATAAAAGCCTATTATTGGCGAGAATTCTCGGCACAATGGCCTTTGACGGAGGGGCATCCCCTATGAGAACCCAGCATCAAAGTAAGCGTGAACTGGACAAGATCGACCGGAACATCCTGCGCATCCTGCAGAACGACGGGCGTATCTCCTTCACCGAACTGGGCGAAAAGGTCGGCCTCTCCACCACGCCGTGCACCGAGCGCGTGCGCCGGCTGGAACGTGAAGGCATCATCATGGGCTATAACGCCCGCCTGAACCCACAGCACCTCAAGGGCAGCCTGCTGGTCTTCGTGGAAATCAGCCTGGACTACAAGTCTGGCGATACCTTCGAGGAGTTTCGCCGGGCGGTCCTGAAGCTGCCGCACGTGCTCGAATGCCACCTGGTTTCCGGCGACTTCGACTACCTGGTTAAGGCGCGCATTTCGGAAATGGCTTCGTATCGCAAGCTGCTTGGCGACATCCTGCTCAAGCTGCCCCACGTGCGTGAGTCCAAAAGCTACATCGTGATGGAGGAGGTGAAGGAAAGCCTCTGCCTGCCGATCCCGGACTGACGCCGGGCCCTACCGCAAACGCCTAGACCAGCACTTGCCGGGTGGTGGCAATGAACTGGTGCACCAGTTGCTCGGCCGCAGGGTCGATCATGGGTTCGGGCCCACGCCCACGCGGGCAGGCCAGTCGTGGGGTGGTACCGAACAGGCGACAGATCAGTGGCCGCTCTTCATATACCGTGCAGCCCTGGGGCCCCAGGTGCACGCAGTCCAGGCGCTCCAGGGCAGCGTCCTGTTCGGCCTGGGATTTGCGCGGCAGCCGAGCCATCTCTTGCGCCGAGGTGGTAACCGGCCCGCAGCAGTCATGGCAGCCAGGCTCGCATTCGAACGAAGGGATGAGTTCGCGCAGGAAGTGAATTTTGTGGCGGTTACAGGACATGTTTTGGATGGGTAACGGTTCGGGTTTACGAGCGGGGACGTGGGGTTTAAGGTCTGTACGAAAAGCCATGATACTCGGTGATGCTGCGTTGAAGACAGCTTCGCAATGGTTAGTCACAACCCCTAAACTCTGCTTCCTCGACTGTTTTCGCCTTGCTTGATCTTCGTCCAAGACTTCCACCCAGGCCCTAACATTTTTGCCAGTTGTGGCCGCGTGCAAGACTTACTACCATGCCGTATGGGACTCGATCACCCGCGAGCGCTTCTCATGATAACGCCAAATTATTTTTTCTACTGCAGCGGCAATTTGGCACTGATCCTGGACCGCGAGAAGCATCTTCGGTTGTTCAAAGCGGCAGGTCTGTTGTGCGGGACCAGAGGTCCGCTTGATGTCACGTTGCTTGCCGTCGATCCCAAACAAACACCCCAGATGGCGTACTCAAGATCCAAAATGACAGTTCCAAGTCTAGGGCCCTTTGGCTTTGGAATTGCGGATGAGACACAGCCTGTCGGCTATAATGGTGAGCATCTGGATCTCCAAATTGGTGGTTATCTATTAGGTGCGGGGCGTCGCTGCTACAGCACTCGCCTGATGCGTTTCATCAGTTACGACATGCTCAGCCCGTTCGGTAAAGGTGACATCAATGGGTTTGCCTATTGCTCAAACGATCCGGTCAACTACGTAGACCCTACAGGCCGCATTAGAGGCACCATCAAAAGGATCAAATCGATTTTCATACCACCTGCTCGAGACACGGCAGGGCCACCTGCCTATTCACCGGCGGCACCTGATGCGATTGTCTATGGGCCAAATCAAAGACGCCCGCCCAATTACTTCGGCTACGGGGACCCACCTCCGGATTACTCGCCAGGAGGCAACCCATCAGTTACAGATAATGTTCCTTCCTATCTGATGGTGCCCGCTAGGGGCGAAGCAGTTCTGGAACTCAGAAATGACGAATTAATACAAGTCAAGTCACTCACCGAGTATTATAAGGCGATGGACGATGCCCGAGATAATCGGCTGTCACTCTCTGCCCAATCCAGAGCCATGAGCACACTGAAGATAAATATAAAAAGCACCCTTCCCATGCAGACGGATAATGGGATCATGGATGCGGTTCGTACAGCTCACCAGCTCTACGATAGAAATGGTTCCCGCCATGTACAGTCTCAAACCTATTTCCTAAATGTCTCATCAATACGGCGCAGCTGAATCACCCGCAGGCGTTGGGCTTATAGCAGGTTGCTCCCTCTACCCTCGGGCTTGTCTTCCTCTGCTGGCCGATAACTTCAGGATCCGCTCAATGACACACAGCGCGCGGCACGCCGCCTCTTATTACGCCGCCAGCAGCGCGCCACACCCTGACTACTCCTTCCTGCAAGGCGAGCACACCGCCGATGTGTGCATCATCGGTGGTGGCTACTCCGGTTTGAACACGGCCCTGGAGTTGGCCGAGCGTGGCTTCTCGGTGATCCTGCTCGAAGCGCGCAAGATCGGCTGGGGCGCCAGTGGGCGCAACGGTGGGCAGTTGATCCGCGGGGTCGGCCATGGTCTGGAGCAGTTCCTGCCGGTTATCGGCGAGCAGGGCGTTCGCGACTTGCAACTGATGGGGCTGGAGGCCGTGCAGATCGTGCGCGATCGTGTAGCGCGGCACGCCATCGCCTGCGACCTGACCTGGGGCTATTGCGACCTGGCCAACAAGCCGGCGCAAATGGCGGGCCTGGCCGAAGAGGCCGAACACTTGCGCAGCCTGGGTTACGCCCACGAACTGCGGCTGGTCGCAAAGGATGACATTCACGATGTGGTGGGCTCGCAGCGCTATGCAGGCGGGCTGGTGGACATGGGCTCTGGCCACTTGCACCCCCTTAATCTGGCGTTGGGCGAAGCCGCGGCAGCCGCGCGCCTGGGTGTGAAACTCCACGAGCAGTCCGAGGTGACCCGCATCGACTATGGCCCGCAGGTGCAGGTACACACCGCCCAGGGCCGGGTCCGGGCGCAAACGCTGGTCCTGTGCTGCAACGCCTACCTCAATGGTTTGAACGGTGAGCTGGGCGGCAAGGTATTGCCCGCCGGCAGTTACCTCATCGCCACCGAGCCGCTGGGTGAAGCGCGTGCACGCTCGCTGTTGCCACAGAACATGGCCGTGTGCGACCAGCGCGTGGCGCTGGACTACTACCGCCTGAGCGCAGATCACCGGCTGCTGTTCGGCGGCGCTTGCCATTATTCCGGGCGCGATCCAAAGGATATCGCCGCCTACATGCGGCCCAAGATGCTGCGCGTGTTCCCTCAGCTGGCCGACGTACGCATCGATTACCAGTGGGGCGGCATGATCGGGATCGGCGCCAACCGCCTGCCTCAGGTGGGCCGCCTGCCTGATCAGCCGAACGTTTACTACGCCCAGGCCTACGCAGGCCACGGGCTGAACGCTACTCACCTGGTCGCCCGCCTGCTCGGGGAAGCCATCAGCGGCCAGCAGAGCGGGCGTTTCGACTTGTTTGCCAAGGTGCCACACATGACTTTCCCAGGCGGCAAGCACTTGCGCTCACCTTTACTGGCCTTGGGCATGCTGTGGCACAGGCTCAAGGAGCTGGTGTGAAAACAGTCACGGCTTCCAGAAAGGCTTGCAGCCTTCTGAGCGCGCCTCTTGCCAGCTGAGACCCACATCGCGCAGTTCATGGTCGCTCAACTGTAATAGCGCCCTGCGGGTGTGCCAGCGGCGCAGCATCAGCCGCCAGCGGCTCAAAGCCTGGGGCGCAACGTGGGTTTTGCTTCGCTGCAGGGCCTTTTTTTCGCCTACCGACTGTTCGATGCGCACATCGCTCAAGCTTCCCATCGCTGCTGTCTCCCTTTCGATGACAATGTGGGGACAGCATGCCGGGTGCACGGCCTGACAATACAGATCCAAAAAAGCGTTATTATTTGGATACAGATCCGACTTACAGGTAACTGAATGCTGCCTTTTCTGCCAATCTGTATGGTGCGTTGACCGGCGCAGCCCAGGAGTATGACGTGACACTCTACCTGAACCTTGCCGAGGTACTCGGCGCGCGTATCGAACAGGGCCTCTATCGGCCCGGCCAGCGGCTGCCATCGGTGCGGGCACTGAGCGTGGAGCATGGGGTGAGCCTGAGCACCGTGCAGCAGGCCTACCGCATGCTCGAAGACAGTGGCATGGTCTCGCCACGGCCAAAGTCCGGCTACTTCGTGAGCGACCATCGCCATCTGCCGGCCTTGCCGGCGGTCAGCCGGCCAGCCCAGCGCCCGGTGGACATTTCCCAATGGGAGCAGGTTCTGGAGCTGGTGCGCAGTACCCCGCAACCGGGGGTGATACAGCTTGGACGGGGCATGCCGGACATTGAAAGCCCTACCCTCAAGCCGCTGTTGCGCAGCCTCGCCAGGCTCAGCCGTCGCCAGGACATGCCCGGGCTGTATTACGACAATATCCACGGCAACCTGGCCTTGCGTGAACAGGTGGCACGCCTGGCCCTGGACTCTGGTTGCAGGCTCTCGCCCTCTGAGTTGGTGGTGACGACAGGCTGCCACGAAGCCCTGTCGTGCAGCATCCGCGCCGTGTGCGAGCCTGGCGATATCGTTGCGGTGGACTCGCCCAGCTTCCATGGCGCCATGCAGACGCTCAAGGGCCTAGGCATGAAGGCGCTGGAGATCCCCACAGACCCGGTGACGGGCATCAGCCTCGAGGCGCTCGAACTGGCCCTTGAGCAGTGGCCGATCAAGCTCATCCAGATCACCCCAAGTTGCAACAACCCGCTGGGGTACATCATGCCCGAGGCTCGTAAAAAGGCCCTGCTGAACCTTGCACAGCGCTACGACGTAGCCATTCTCGAGGACGATGTCTACGGTGACCTGGCCTATACCTACCCTCGGCCACGGACGGTCAAGTCATTCGATACGCAAGGCCGCGTGCTGTTGTGCAGTTCATTTTCCAAGACGCTTGCCCCTGGCCTGCGTGTCGGTTGGGTAGCGCCTGGGCGCTACCTGGAGCGGGTCCTGCACATGAAGTACATCAGCACGGGCAGCACCGCCAGTCAGCCTCAATTGGCGGTGGCGGACTTCATCGCCAACGGGCATTACCAACCCCATGTGCGGCGCATGCGCAGCCAGTACCAACGCAGCCGTGAATTGATGAGCGACTGGGTGACCCGGTATTTTCCGCAAGGCACCCGCGTAAGCCGTCCGCAAGGCGGCTTCATGCTGTGGGTGGAATTGCCGGAACATTTCGATACCTTGCAGCTCAATCACGCCTTGTTGGAGCAAGGCGTACAAGTGGCCGTGGGCAGCATCTTTTCCGCTTCCGGCAAGTTCCGTCACTGCCTGCGCATGAACTTCGCCGCCAGGCCCACTGCGCAAATCGAGGCGGCGGTGCGCAAGGTTGGTGAGACCGCCCAACGCTTGCTGGACGAGGACATCATCGCGACGTAACTTTGCGTTGCCCGCCACTGTCCAATCCCAAAGCCCTGCTGCACAGGACGATCCACCGTTGAAACTCCAGCGAGCCCTACCCTTGCTGCTGACGCTGCTGCTCGGCGTCTGCGGCTGCGCCAGCGTCGATACGCCGCGCCAAACCAGTCAAGCCCTGCCCGCCGATGGCTCGTCGTTCGGCCGCTCGGTGCTGCGCCAGGCAGCCCCTTATGAAGGCCGTTCCGGCTTTCGCCTACTCCCCAACAGCAACGAGGCTTTCCGGGCGCGCGCCGAGCTGATACGCAATGCGCAGGCCAGCATCGACGTGCAGTACTACATCGTCCATGACGGGCTCAGCACCCGCGCCCTGGTCCATGAGCTGTTGCGGGCGGCCGACCGGGGCGTGCGCGTACGCATCCTGCTGGACGACACCACCAGTGACGGCCTGGATGCAATCATGGGCACCCTCGCCGCCCACCCGAACATCCAGATCCGTGTGTTCAACCCCCTGCACCTGGGGCGCGCCACCGGGGTCACGCGCGCCATGGGCCGGTTGCTCAACCTGTCGCGTCAGCACCGACGCATGCACAACAAGCTGTTCCTGGTGGACAACAGCATGGCCATCGTCGGCGGGCGAAACCTGGGCGACGAGTACTTCGATGCCGAGCCCAACCTGAACTTCACCGACATCGATCTGCTGGGTGTGGGCCCTATAGCAGAACAGTTGGGACACAGCTTCGATCAGTACTGGAACAGCGCCCTGAGCCGCCCGATCACCGATTTCCTCTGGCACCAGCCCAATGCCAGCGACCTGCGCACCAGCCGCCATCGGCTGGAAGTCTCGCTGGCCGAAGCCAGAACCCGGCGCAAGGTCTTGTACGACCGCTTGATGGCCTACCAATCCCAGCCGCGACTGGACGCCTGGCGCAACGAACTCATCTGGGCTCATGCCCAGGCGCTATGGGACGCCCCCAGCAAGGTGCTGGCCGATGACGAGCCTGATCCACAGCTACTGCTGACCCGACAACTGGGCCCTGACCTGCGCGATGTGCGTCACGAACTGATTCTGGTCTCCGCTTATTTCGTACCCGGCGAACCGGGGCTGCTTTACCTCACCCAGAGTGCCGACGCGGGTATTTCAGTAAAGCTGTTGACCAACTCACTGGAGGCTACCGATGTGCCTGCCGTACACGGCGGTTATGCACCTTACCGCAAGGCGCTGCTGGAGCACGGGGTGAAGCTGTATGAAATGCGCCGCCAGCCCGGAGACCCCAGCGCGGGCAAACTGAGTTTCCATGGCAGCTCCAACTCCAGCCTGCACAGCAAGGCGATCGTGTTCGACCGTCACAAGACGTTCATTGGCTCTTTCAATTTCGATCCACGTTCGGTGCTGTGGAACACCGAAGTCGGCGTATTGGTCGACAGCCCCGAACTTGCCGAATACACCCGTGCACTGGCGGTGCAGGGCATGGCACCGGCCCTGAGCTACCAGCCTGAGCTCGTGGCCGGCAAGCTGGTCTGGGTGACCGAGCAAGACGGGCAGCGGCGGGTGCTCACGTCAGAGCCTGGTAGCCTGTGGCGACGGTTCAATGCCTGGATCAGCAAGGCGGTCGGGCTGGAAAAGATGCTCTAGCGCTGCACCGTCACGCAGCCGCTGGCTCGAACGCTCCGCGTCGCCGGGTCAGCACCACAAGCCCAGCGGCGCCTGCTGCCATCAGCAGCGGCAAGGCATGCCCACTGATCCACTGGCTGCCTGCGCCGGCCAGCAACGGCCCCAGCAGACAACCGATGCCCCACAGCTGGGCCACGTGGGCATTGGCCCGCACCAGGGCATCGTCTCGATAGCGCTCGCCGATCAACACCAGCGACAAGGTGAACAACCCCCCAGCGCTAGCGCCGAACAATACCCACACAGGCCAGATGGCCCAGGTGTGCAACAGCAGGGGGATGGCAAGGCTCGACCCCAGCAATGCCAGCGCGCAACCGGTGAACAGCGCGCGCCGCGACATATGGTCCGCCAGTGCGCCAATGGGCAACTGCAGCACCGCATCGCCGACCACTACCGTACTGACCATGAACAACGCGATTTCCGTGCTCAGGCCCTGTTGCAGGCAGTACACAGGCAGCAGGGTCAGGATCATGGCTTCGAACGAAGCGAACAACGCAATGGCCCAGGCGATCACGGGCAGCCTTCTGCAGAAGGCGAACAGGTCGGCAAAGGTGACGTTGCAAGCCTCTGTAGAGGGCGCGCCCCCGCGGCCCAGCAACAGCAAGGGCGATACCAGCAGCAGGCCGGTCGCCGCCCAGAAGCCGAAGTCGTCATCCGACCCCAGCATGCCCAGCACCAGCGGACCCGCCAGTTGGCTAAGCGCATAGCTACTCCCGTACAGAGCCACCAGCCGTCCGCGCCACTGCTCGACCACCAGTTGGTTGATCCAGCTCTCACCCAGCACGAACACCACGGTCAACGCCATGCCGATCAACAGCCGCAGCACCAGCCAAAGCGGATAGCTTGGCAGCAGGGCCAACAGGCCAATGGACAATGCCCCGCCCCACAGGCACAGGCGCATGGCCGCAGGCACGCCCACCCACCCGGCAAGCCGGCTGGCCAGGCTGGCGCCGGCCAGCACGCCCAGGGCAGGCATGGCGGCCATGACGCCAATGGCGAAGCTGCCATAACCCCAGGCTTCCAGACGCAAGGACACCAACGGCATGCTCACACCCAATGCGAGCCCGACACTCAGCACCGATGCCAGCACGGCAAAATAGGTTCCCCAACGCATGACGGCCTCCCAGGCAGCATTCTTGTACGGCAGAAACGACGAAGCCGGGACGGTATGCGCCGCCCCGGCCAGTGTTGGAATGTCAGGCCCCTCGGGCAGTCGAGCTTGCTCAGTCCCGGCTCAGCTCGCGAAAGCGTGCCAGGGCCTTGGAAGCCGACCTGCCGAGGGGCCGCTGGACTTACAGCTTGATCCAGGTGGCCTTGAGCTCGGTGTACTTCTCCAGCGCGTGCAGCGACTTGTCACGGCCGTTACCCGACTGCTTGAAGCCACCGAATGGCGCGGTCATGTCGCCGCCATCATATTGGTTGACCCAGACACTGCCGGCGCGTACGGCACGGGCCGTCCTGTGCGCCTTGGAAATGTCCGAAGTCCAGATGCCTGCCGCCAACCCATAGGGTGTGTCGTTGGCGATGGCAACCGCCTCCTCGGCCGTGTCGAAGGCAATCACGGACAGTACTGGGCCGAAGATTTCTTCCTGGGCGATTTTCATGGCATTGGTCACGCCGTCGAAGATGGTCGGCTCGACGTAGGTGCCGCCGGTATCTTCCAGCGTCCGCTTGCCGCCGGTCAGCAGCTTGGCGCCGTCCTTGTGGCCCGCCTCGATGTACGACAACACGGTATTCATCTGCTGGGTATCGACCAGTGCACCCACGGTGGTCTGCGGGTCCAGCGGGTTGCCGGGCTTCCAGGCCTTGAGGGCCTCGACCACCATGGGCAGGAAGGTGTCCTTGATCGAGCGCTCCACCAGCAAGCGCGAACCTGCGGTGCACACTTCACCCTGGTTGAAGGCGATGGCGCTGGCAGCAGCCTGGGCGGCGGCCTCAAGGTCTGGCGCGTCGGCGAAGACGATGTTCGGGCTCTTGCCACCGGCTTCCAGCCAGATGCGCTTCATGTTCGACTCGCCTGCATACACCATCAGCTGCTTGGCGATCTTGGTCGAACCGGTGAATACCAGGGTGTCGACGTCCATGTGCAGGGCCAGGGCCTTGCCCACGGTGTGGCCATAGCCAGGCAGCACGTTCAGCACACCTGCTGGGATACCGGCTTCCACTGCCAACTGAGCGATGCGTATAGCGGTCAGCGGTGACTTCTCGGAAGGTTTGAGCACGACCGAGTTGCCCGTAGCCAACGCTGGGCCCAACTTCCAGCTCGCCATCAGCAGCGGGAAGTTCCAGGGAACGATGGCACCCACCACGCCCACTGGCTCGCGTGTGACCAGGCCCAGTTGATCGTGCGGCGTCGGAGCGACTTCGTCGTACACCTTGTCGATGGCTTCGGCTGTCCAGTGAATGGCATTGGCAGCGCCTGGGATATCGATGCTGGAGGAGTCACCGATCGGTTTGCCCATGTCCAGTGTTTCGAGCAGCGCCAGCTCTTCGACGTTCTTGCGCAGCAAGTCGGCGAAGCGGATCAGGATGGCCTTGCGCTTGGCTGGGGCCAGCTGTGACCATACGCCCGAGTTGAAGGTCGCGCGGGCGTTTTCGACCGCGCGGTTGGCGTCGGCCAGGTCGCAGCTGGCAACCTTGGCCAGGAAGCGTCCGTCGACCGGGCTCAGGCACTCGAAGGTTTCACCGGATGCGGCATCGGTGTATTCGCCGTTGATGAAGGCGCGGCCTTCGATCTTCAGTTGCTGGGCACGTTGTTCCCAGTCTGCACGAGTCAGGGTGGTCATACGAAACTCCTCCTCTTGTTTAGGTGCAACGCTGCACTGAGGACTTGCAGGCGTTGTCAGGGTCCGGGCGTGCGGCAGGCGCACACAGGCATGCGATACCCTAAACCAGCGCTTTCAAACTATCAATATATTTGACACTATCAGCTCAAACGCCCAGTGATGTTAATTTTATTGAACATGCAGGAGCCTCTTTATGAGTATCGACAGTATCATCGACTTCGCCCAGGCCATCACCGAGGCCGAGCGCTATCGCCCCGCCGCCGAAAAAGTGCTCAAAGGCGAGCCGGACCAGGCCGTGTACAACCACTATGCAAGCCCCTGCGGGCAGTTTGCCGCTGGCGTCTGGGAGGGGGAAGTGGGCCAGTGGGAGGTCAACTACACCGAGCATGAGTACTGCGAAATCGTGCAGGGCGTGTCGGTGCTGCGCGACGAACGGGGCGCCAGCAAGACGCTGCGTGCGGGTGATCGGTTCGTCATACCCGCCGGATTCAAAGGGACATGGGAAGTGCTGGAGCCTTGCCGCAAGATCTATGCATTGTTCGAGCAGAAGTGATCCCTGGCCAGCTGACCCTTTCGGCCAGACATAAAAAAACCCGCCTCTCTTCAGGGGCGGGTTTTTTTCAGGTCGCCGATCAATTACTTGATCTTGGCTTCCTTGTACACCACGTGCTTGCGAACAACGGGATCGTATTTCTTGATCTCGATTTTGTCCGGGGTGGTGCGCTTGTTCTTGTCGGTGGTGTAGAAGTGGCCGGTACCGGCACTCGAAACCAGACGGATCAATTCACGCATGATGCTCTCCCTTAAACCTTGGCGCCAGCTTTACGGATGTCAACCAGTACGGCATCGATGCCGCGCTTGTCGATGATGCGCATGCCTTTGGCGGAAACGCGCAGACGCACGAAACGCTTCTCGGATTCAACCCAGAAACGGTGGTGCTGCAGGTTTGGCAGGAAACGACGACGGGTTTTGTTGTTTGCGTGGGAAATGTTGTTCCCGGTTACTGGACCCTTACCAGTAACTTGACAGACTCTCGACATGACTCAGCCCTCTAAAACCACATGCCCAACCCGGCATGGGTTGGCCGCTTAATCTCTCAGTCTTTGGCGCCGAGGCGCCGTGATTCTGGAGGTCTTATCGACCGGATTCGCTGATGCGACAGGCCGAGCCCCTAGAAAAGAGCGCTGCTTTATACCAGAAAGACTCGATTGCAACAATACCTGATCAACATTCGAGCCGAGGCGAACCGCCGCGAGCAGCATGACCGAAGGCCCTATCAGGCGCCGACCGTTCGTCGCCAATATTGTAAAAAAGAGTGTGGTCATTTTCTGGCAGTCACACTAGGGTAGGCCTTTTCCAGACTGCACTGGCAGATGGGCCACTGACAGCCAAGGAGCCACCATGCGTGCCGCCGCCCTTTCCTTATTGTTCACCTCCCTGCTTGCCGTGGGTGCAGCCCAGGCAGCGCCACTGAGCGTTTGCAGCGAAGCCAGCCCCGAAGGCTTCGACGTGGTGCAGTACAACTCGCTGACCACCACCAATGCCACGGCCGATGTGCTGATGAACCGCCTGGTGGAATTCGACGCAGGCAAAGGCAAGGTGGTGCCGAGCCTGGCCGCCAGCTGGACGGTGTCAGCCGATGGCCTGGTGTACGATTTCACCCTGCGCGACAACGTGAAGTTCCATACCACTGCCTATTTCAAGCCCAGCCGTACGCTCAATGCCGACGACGTATTGTTCAGCTTCCAGCGCATGCTCTACCCCGCTCACGCCTGGCACAAGACAGCGCCCGGCGGCTACCCCCATGCCCAGTCGCTGCAACTGGGCAGCCTGATCAAGACGATCGACGCGCCGGCGCCCAATACCGTGCGCTTTACCCTTACCCACCCGGATGCGACCTTCCTGGCCACCCTGAGCATGGGCTTTGCCTCGATCTATTCAGCCGAATATGCCGACAAGTTGCTCAAGGCGGGCACGCCCGAGAAACTCAACAGCCAACCCATCGGCACCGGGCCATTCGTCTTCCAGCGGTTCCAGAAGGACGCGGTGGTGCGCTATCGCGCCAACCCTGACTACTTTGCCGGCAAGCCAGCCGTCGACCCACTGATCTTCGCCATCACCACCGATGCGAACGTGCGCCTGCAGAAACTCAAGCGCAACGAGTGCCAGGTAGCCCTGTCGCCCAAGCCACTGGACATTGCCGAGGCCAGCCAGGACAGCAGCCTCAAGGTGGCCAGCACGCCAGCGTTCATGACGGCATTCATCGCGCTCAACAGCCAGCACCCACCATTGGACAAGCCAGAGGTGCGCCAGGCCATCAACCTGGCCTTCGACAAACAGGCCTACGTGAAGGCTGTTTTCGAAGACTCGGCGATTGCGGCCAATGGCCCGTATCCGCCCAATACCTGGAGCTATGCCAAGGACCTGCCCGGTTACCCACTGGATGTGAAGAAAGCCAAGGCCCTGCTGGCCAAGGCCGGCCTGGCGGACGGCTTCAGCACAACGATCTGGACACGCCCTTCCGGTAGCCTGCTCAACCCCAACCCCAGCCTGGGCGCGCAGATGCTGCAGGCTGATCTCGCCAAGGTGGGCATCAAGGCTGAAATTCGGGTGATCGAATGGGGCGAACTCATCCGCCGCGCCAAGGCCGGCGAGCATGACCTGCTGTTCATGGGCTGGGCAGGCGACAACGGCGACCCGGATAACTTCCTCACCCCGCAGTTCTCCTGTGCAGCGGTCAAGTCCGGGACCAACTTCGCGCGGTTCTGTGACAATCGCCTGGATCAGCTGATCAGTGCCGGTCGCACCACCAATGATCAGAGCGTGCGCAGCCGGCTGTACCAGCAGGCGCAGACCCTGATCCAGCAGCAGGCGCTGTGGGTGCCATTGGCGCATCCCACGGCGGCGGCCCTGCTGCGTCAGGGTGTCGAGGGTTATCAGGTCAACCCGTTCGGCCGGCTGGACTTCAGCAAGGTGAGCGTGACCAAGTAGGCCTTAGTACGCTTGAGCGTTGCGGCGATCGGGTAAGGCGCCACCCTTACCCCCGGTCATGACAGGTCATCCTGAACTGCGCCGCGCTCGCGGTGGCGTGCCCTAAGCTACGACCCACCCGTGCTCGGCCATGGACAGCGGCTCCCCGTCGCCAATGATGATGTGATCCAGCACGCGTACATCGATCAAGGCCAGCCCACGCTTGAGCGAAAGGGTCAGGTGCACATCCTCTTTGCTGGGTTCGCTGTTGCCCGAAGGGTGGTTGTGACAGAGGATCAGCGCCGCGGCGTTGTGCATCAATGCACGCCGCACCACTTCCCGCGGATAGACACTGGCTCGGTCGATGGTACCCCTGAACAGGATCTCGAACGCCAACGGTCGGTGCTTGGTGTCCAGAAACAGGCAACCGAACACCTCGCTGGGTTCATGGCGCAGCATGGCCTTGAGGTAGCGCCGTACGGCCTGGGGTTCCTCCAGCGCCGCGGCGCGGGTGATCCCTTCATCGAGGTAGCGACGACCGATTTCCAGCAATGCCTGCAGCTGTGCGTATTTGACCTCCCCTATGCCAGGCTCGCGCAAGACCGCCCGCCGATCGGCCTCGAGAAACGGCCGCAAGCCGCCAAAGCGCACCAGCAGGCCGCGCGCCAGGTCAAGCACATTGCGCCCTGCAACGCCTGACCCCAGCAGCACAGCCAGCAGTTCGGCGTCAGACAGCACCGCCGCCCCACGCTGCAGTAGCTTTTCCCTTGGCCGATCCTGAGCCGGCCATTCCCTGATGTTCATCGCTGCCCTGCCCTTGCTGCGGCCCATTTCGGCCCTGTGTTAATCTATTTGCCCTCGTACATGCGACGCTCTGCCGCACGCAGTTCCTGTCGCCGCCCGCTTTCACTGGAAAAAGGCAACCCTATGCAGCGGCTGTATCGCAAGCGCATCGTTCTTGGCGTCGGTGGTGGCATCGCCGCCTACAAGAGCGCCGAACTGATCCGCCGACTCCTGGAGCACGGCGCCCAGGTGCGTGTCGTCATGACCCGCGGTGGCGCTGAATTCATCACGCCGCTGACCTTGCAGGCGCTGTCCGGCCACCCGGTGCACCTGGACCTCCTCGACCCGGCAGCAGAGGCGGCCATGGGCCATATCGAGCTGGCCAAATGGGCTGACCTGGTACTGATCGCTCCGGCCACCGCCGACCTCATGGCACGCCTGGCCCAGGGCATGGCCGATGACCTGTTGACGACCCTGGTACTGGCCACCGATGCCACCGTTGCCGTCGCCCCGGCCATGAACCAGGCCATGTGGCGTGACGCTGCGACCCAGGCCAACCTCCAGGTGCTCAGGAGCCGCGGCATTCAGGTGTTCGGCCCTGCCTCGGGCAGCCAGGCCTGTGGCGACGTAGGCCTGGGCCGCATGCTCGAGGCCACCGACCTGGCCTGGTGCGCCGCCGAGAGCTTCAAGCGCCAGGCATTGACCGGCAAGCACGTGCTGATCACCGCCGGCCCCACCCAGGAGAACATCGACCCGGTGCGCTACATCACCAATCATAGCTCCGGGAAGATGGGCTTTGCCCTAGCCGAGGCGGCCGCCGAAGCCGGGGCTCGGGTGACCCTCGTGACCGGCCCTGTGCACCTACCCACCCCCGACCGGGTCAGCCGTATCGACGTGGTCAGCGCGCGGGACATGCTGGCGGCCTGTGAGGCGGCCATGCCATGCGACCTGTTCATCGCGTCGGCGGCGGTGGCGGACTACCGCCCAGAGGTGATAGCGCCACAAAAACTGAAGAAAGATCCCACGACTGGCGATGGCATGCTGCTGCAGATGGTGCGCAATCCCGATATCCTTGCCACCCTGGCCGGTCGCACCGACCGCCCTTTCAGTGTCGGCTTCGCCGCCGAGACCGAACACTTGCTCGATTACGCCACGCGCAAGCTCAAGGATAAAAACCTCGACCTGATCGTCGCCAACGATGTGGCCAACCCCAGCATCGGCTTCAACAGTGAAGAGAACGCCTTGACCGTGATCGATCGCCAGCAGCACCAGACCCTCTTCGCGCAGACCAGCAAGGGCAAGATCGCCCGCCAGCTGGTTGCCTTCATCGCCGAACGGCTCAACCAGGTTCAATAAGTTACATGCACGCATTACAAGCCAAGATCCTCGACCCACGCCTGGGTACCGAATTTCCGTTGCCGCAATACGCCACGCCGGGGTCTGCCGGCCTGGACCTGCGCGCCCTGCTCGCGCAAGACACGGTGCTCGAACCCGGCCAGACGGTGCTGATTCCGACAGGCCTGTCCATCCATATCAGCGACCCGGGTCTTGCCGCACTGGTGCTGCCGCGCTCGGGCCTGGGCCACAAGCATGGCATCGTGCTGGGCAACCTGGTTGGGCTGATCGATTCGGATTACCAGGGCGAGCTGATGGTGTCGTGCTGGAACCGCGGTACCACCACCTTCACCATCGCAGTCGGTGAGCGTATCGCCCAACTGATGCTCGTGCCCGTGGTACAGGCGCAGTTCGAGATCGTCGAGTCGTTCGACCAGAGCCAGCGCGGCGCCGGTGGCTTTGGTCATTCCGGCACCCGTTGAACCGGACATGAGCAAAATCGCCACGGATGGCGAACTCCGGGCCGTAACCTTCGTCCAAGCGCTCTGCGTGCGCCTGCAACCGAGCGCTTCTGACTGATGGGGTTTTCCAGATGAACGACATGGCCCCGGCGGTTCGCGCCCACTTGCCGCCAGGTATCTTTCGCGCTTACGACATCCGCGGCATCGTCGGCAAGACGCTGTACGCCGATACTGCCTACTGGATAGGCCGCGCCGTCGGCGCACAGAGCCTGGCCATGGGCGAACCCCAGGTCAGCGTGGGCCGCGACGGTCGCCTGTCCGGCCCATTGCTCGTCGAGCCTCTGATCCGCGGCCTGGTCGAGGCAGGCTGCCATGTGAACGACCTCGGTCTGGTCCCCACGCCGGCGCTGTACTACGCCACCCACGTACTAGGCGGCAAGTCGGGCGTGATGCTCACCGGTAGTCACAACCCCCCGGACTACAACGGCTTCAAGATCGTCATTGCCGGCGACACCCTGGCCAACGAGCAGATCCAGGCGCTGCTCGGCCGCTTGCAGGCCAATGACCTGACCTTCGGCACAGGGCATGTGCAACAGGTAGCGATTCTGGAGCGCTATTTCCAGCGGATCGTCAGTGACGTGAGGCTGGCCAGAAAGCTCAAGGTGGTCGTGGATTGCGGCAATGGCGTCGCTGGCGTGATCGCACCGCAACTGATCGAAGCGTTGGGCTGCGAGGTGATTGCGCTGTTCAGCGAAGTGGACGGCAACTTCCCGAACCACCACCCCGACCCCAGCAAGGCGCAGAACCTTCAGGTGCTGATCGACACCGTCAGGCGCACGGGGGCGGACCTCGGCCTGGCATTCGACGGCGACGCGGATCGCGTCGGTGTGGTAACCGAGGCCGGCAGCATCATCTACGCCGACCGCTTGCTGATGCTGTTTGCCCAGGATGTCCTGGCTCGCAACCCAGGCGCCGAAATCATCTTCGACGTCAAATGCACCCGACGCCTGATCCCCCTGATCGAACGATTGGGCGGTCGTACCCTGATGTGGAAGACCGGTCATTCGTTGATGAAGAAGAAGATGCAGCAGACCGGCGCCTTGCTCGCAGGCGAGATGAGCGGTCATATCTTCATCAAGGAACGCTGGTACGGTTTCGACGACGGCATCTACAGCGCTGCGCGCCTGCTGGAAATCCTCAGCAAGACCGAGCAGAGCGCCGAAACCGTGTTCGCCGCGTTCCCCAACGATATTTCCACGCCGGAACTCAATATTGATGTGACCGACGAACGTAAATTCAGCATCATTGATGCACTGCAACGCGACGCCGATTGGGGTGACGCGCGCCTGACCACCATCGACGGTGTGCGAGTGGACTATGCACAGGGCTGGGGCCTGGTGCGTGCCTCCAACACCACGCCGGTTCTGGTACTGCGCTTCGAGGCCGACAGCCATGCGCAGTTGCAGCGTATCAAGGATGTTTTTCGCACTCAGTTGCTGCGGGTAGAACCTGATCTGCAACTGCCGTTCTGACCGACTATCTGGCCTCACAGGAGCCCTGCATGACCCTCGATCGCGATGCCGCCACCCACGTAGCCGAAGTGCTGTCCGAAGCCTTGCCCTACATTCGCCGCTTCGTCGGCAAGACGCTGGTGATCAAGTACGGCGGCAACGCGATGGAAAGCGAGGAGCTCAAGACGGGCTTCGCCCGCGACATCGTGCTGATGAAGGCCGTGGGCATCAACCCGGTGGTGGTGCACGGTGGCGGCCCGCAGATCGGTGATCTGCTCAAGCGTCTCTCCATCGAAAGCCATTTCATCGACGGCATGCGCGTGACCGATTCGGCGACCATGGACGTTGTGGAAATGGTACTGGGCGGCCAGGTCAACAAGGACATCGTCAACCTCATCAACCGGCACGGCGGCAGCGCCATCGGCCTGACCGGCAAGGACGCGGAGCTGATCCGTGCACGCAAGCTCACCGTCAGCCGCCAGACGCCGGAAATGACCACCGCCGAGATCATCGACATCGGCCATGTGGGTGAAGTGGTGAGCGTGAACACCGACCTGCTGAACATGCTGGTCAAGGGTGATTTCATTCCCGTGATCGCCCCCATCGGCGTCGGCATCAATGGCGAGTCCTACAACATCAATGCTGACCTGGTAGCAGGCAAGGTCGCCGAAGCGCTGCAGGCCGAGAAGCTGATGCTACTGACCAACATCGCCGGACTGATGGACAAGCAGGGCCAGGTCCTGACCGGGTTGACCACAGAGCAGGTCAACGAGCTGATCGCCGACGGCACCATCTACGGTGGCATGCTTCCGAAGATCAAATGCGCCCTGGATGCGGTGCAAGGCGGCGTGAACAGCTCACACATCATCGATGGCCGCGTGCCGAACGCGGTGCTGCTGGAAATCTTCACCGACAGCGGCGTGGGTACCTTGATCACCAACCACAAGTCGCTTTCCTGACCTGCATGGCCCTGTCGCCGGCAGCCGGTGACAGGGCCAAACTGGCGACACAAAAAAAGGCGACCTCAAACCGAGGTCGCCTTTTTCGCTTCCAGGCCCTGGGTCAGATCCCGTACTGCGCCCGATAGGCCTCAACCGCCGGCAGGTGCTGCTTGAGCTGCGGATCGTCAGCCAGGAACTCCAGTACCTGAGTCAGCGAGACGATACTGACCACCGGTATGCCGAAGTCGCGCTCCACCTCCTGGATGGCCGAGAGCTCACCATTGCCACGCTCTTCACGATTCAATGCGATCAGCACGCCAGCGGCGTTGGCCTGCTGCGCCTTGATGATCTGCATGACTTCGCGAATGGCGGTACCGGCAGTGATCACGTCGTCGATGATCAGCACATCGCCTGCCAGGGGCGCACCGACCAGGCTGCCGCCTTCGCCGTGGTCCTTGGCTTCCTTGCGGTTGAAGCACCAGGGCACGTCTTGCCGATGCTGGTCAGCCAGCGCGACGGCAGTGGTCGCGGCCAGGGGAATACCCTTGTAGGCCGGGCCGAACAGCACGTCGAACGAGATCTTGCTGTCAACGATGGCGGCGGCGTAGCAACGCCCCAGCTCGGCCAGCGCCGAACCTGTGTTGAACAGGCCAGCGTTGAAGAAGTACGGGCTGGTACGCCCGGACTTGAGAGTGAATTCACCGAAACGCAGGACCCCGCGATCGATGGCAAAACGGATGAAGTCGCGCTGATACGGCTGCATGGAAAGTCCCGGACACCACGGATTTAGCTAAATGGGTTGAGCTCGGGTATCATACACGCACGAGATTTATGGGGCCATTTATGCGGATCATCAGTGTGAACGTTAATGGCATTCAGGCTGCGGCCGAGCGTGGTTTGCTCAGCTGGCTACAGGCCCAGAATGCCGACGTCATCTGCCTTCAGGATACCCGCGCCTCGGCCTTTGAACTCGATGACCCAGCTTTCCAGCTCGATGGCTATTTCCTTTATGCCTGCGACGCGGAGGTGCCTGCCCAAGGTGGTGTGGCCCTTTATTCGCGCATGCAGCCCAAGGCAGTCATCACCGGCCTGGGCTTCGAGACAGCCGACCGTTACGGGCGTTACCTGCAAGCAGATTTCGACAAAGTCAGTATTGCCAGCCTGCTCTTGCCTTCGGGCATGAACGGGGATGAAGACTTGAACCAGAAATTCAAGTTGATGGACGACTTCGCCAAGTACCTGGACAAGCAGCGTCGCAAGCGCCGCGAGTACATCTATTGCGGCTCGTTCTATGTGGCCCAGCAGAAGCTCGACATCAAGAACTGGCGTGACAGCCAGCAGTCGCCGGGCTTCCTGCCGCCAGAGCGTGCCTGGATGGATGCCATTACCGGCGAGATGGGTTACGTGGATGCCCTGCGAGAAGTCAGCCGTGAGGGTGACCAGTACAGCTGGTGGCCGGACAACGAGCAGGCCGAAATGCTGAACCTGGGCTACCGGTTCGACTACCAGATCCTTACCCCCGGCCTGCGCCGCTTCGTGCGCAACGCGCGCTTGCCACGCCAGCCGCGCTTCTCCCAGCATGCGCCGCTGATCGTCGACTACGACTGGACGCTGACCATCTGAGCAACCAGTGGGGCTGCCTTGCAGCCCCACCTGGCTATTTGATCGGTCGCCAGATCATGGGGTAGCGGTAAGGCTTGCCTTCGTTGGCCCGTACCGCAGCAATGACGATCAGAATCATCACCGCCACTGACAGCACGGCAAACAGCACCAGCCCGATCACCACGAATATCAGCAGGAGGCAGATGAACCCTGCCACGGTCACGCTGATCTGGAAATTCAGCGCTTCCTTGCCTTGCGCATCGATGAACGGGTCCTGCTCGCGCTTCAGATGCCACAGCACCAACGGCCCCAGCAGGTGCCCGAGCGGGATCACCAGGCCAAGGAGCGCGGAAAGGTGGCAGAGCATCGCCCACTGCCTGACCTCGGCACTGGGCGGGATGATCGAAAGATTCGGATCGGTCATGCCTGCACCCTCCTGATCAGGTTCAGTCTGCCAGCGCGGCTTGCTGCAGCTGGAAGATCTCGTCCATCCCTTTCTGCGCCAGGGCAAGCATGGCGTTGAAGTCTTCTGGCTGGAACGGCGCACCTTCTGCCGTACCTTGCACCTCGATGAACCCGCCAGCGCTGGTCATGACCACGTTCAAGTCGGTTTCGGCTGCCGAGTCCTCCAGGTAGTCCAGGTCGAGTACCGCTTCACCCTGATACATACCCACCGACACGGCGGCGATCATGTGCTTGAGCGGATTGCCCGCCTTCAGGCCACCACGCTTCTTGATCACGGCCAGGGCATCGCAGACGGCAACCATGGCACCGGTAATGGAGGCTGTACGGGTGCCGCCATCGGCCTGGATGACGTCGCAATCGATGTAAAGCGTAATGTCACCGAGCTTGCTCATGTCCAGCGCCGCGCGCAATGAGCGGCCGATCAGGCGCTGGATCTCCAGCGTGCGACCACCTTGCTTGCCACGGCTGGCTTCGCGCTGGTTACGTTCACCCGTCGAGCGTGGCAGCATGCCATATTCGGCGGTCAACCAACCTTGGCCCTGGCCTTTGAGAAAGCGCGGCACGCCGTTTTCCACGCTGACCGTGCAGATGACTTTCGTGTCACCGAACTCGACCAGTACCGACCCTTCGGCGTGCTTGGTGTAGTTGCGGGTGATGCGGATCGAGCGGAGCTGATCGGCGGCGCGACCACTTGGACGTTTCATCTGGGATACCTGTACTGGGACATTGAATCTGGCAGGCATTATAGAGCCCGTAGCCTAGTGAGGACACGCCTATCGTCGCTGACGGTCCAGCACGCCTGCATTTGCGGCGGTCCTGTCCGTCGCTCAGGCGCAGCGGCGCATTGGGCCGCAAGGCCCCAGTGCGCTACAATCCTGCGCCTCGCAGCCAGCAGGCTGCAATGTCCAACCTATACGCGAGGTACCCCCATGGTGCACAGCATGACCGCGTTCGCACGGGTCGAGCGCGCCGGCAGCCAAGGCACCCTGGTCTGGGAGCTGCGCTCGGTCAACCACCGTTACCTGGAGCCGCACCTGCGCCTGCCCGACGCCCTGCGCGACCTTGAAGGTGGCGTGCGTGAAGGCCTGCGCCAAGGCCTTTCCCGAGGCAAGGTGGAGTGCACCCTGCGCCTGAACGAGGACAGCAGCGGCAAGCCGTTGCAGGTCGACCGCGAGCGCGCTGCGCAGCTAGTGGCCGCCGCCGAGCAAGTGGCGGCGTTGATCCAGCAGCCGGCGCCGCTCAACCCCTTGGAAGTGCTGTCCTGGCCAGGCGTATTGGTCGCTGATGCCAGCGACCCACAGGCACTAAATGCCCAGGCCATGGCGCTGTTCAACGACGCGCTTGCTGAACTCAAGGCCGGGCGTCAGCGCGAAGGCCAGGAACTGGCCCGTCTGATCAACGAGCGCCTGGACAGCATGGCCGAAGAGGTCACGACGCTGCGAGCGCTGGTGCCGCAGATGCTGGCCGCGCAACGTCAGAAGATCCTGGACCGCTTCAACGACCTTCAGGCTGAAATCGACCCGCAGCGCCTGGAACAGGAAATGGTCCTGCTGGCCCAGAAGAGCGACGTGGCCGAGGAGCTTGATCGCCTCGACACCCATGTCGCCGAAGTACGACGCGTACTCAAGGGTGCAGGTGCCGCCGGGCGTCGTCTGGATTTCCTGATGCAAGAACTCAATCGCGAAGCCAACACGCTCGGTTCCAAAGCCTTCGATCCCCGCAGCACGCAGGCGGCGGTCAACCTGAAGGTACTGATCGAACAGATGCGTGAACAAGTACAGAACATCGAGTAAGGCCACACCGACCATGAACCTCACCAGCGGCACCCTCTATATCGTTTCCGCTCCGTCCGGCGCCGGCAAGACCAGCCTGGTCAACGCCCTGACCCAGGACGACAAGCAGATCCGTGTTTCCGTCTCGCACACCACCCGCGCCATGCGTCCTGGCGAGCAGCATGGTGTGAACTACCACTTTGTCGAGCATGATGCCTTCAGGGCACTGATTGAACAGGGCGATTTTCTGGAGCATGCCGAAGTGTTCGGCAACTTCTATGGCACTTCGCGCAGCGCCCTGCAGCAGACGCTGGACCAAGGCTTCGACCTGATCCTGGAAATCGACTGGCAAGGCGCGCAGCAGGTGCGCAAGCTGATGCCACAGGCGCTGTCGGTCTTCATCCTGCCGCCAAGCCAGGCCGCATTGCGCGAGCGCCTTGATGGCCGAGGCCAGGACAGTGACGCGATCATCGCTGGGCGCATGAAAGAGGCCGTCAGCGAGATGGTGCATTACGACGAGTACGACTACGTGATCATCAACGATGTTTTCGATACGGCACTGGCGGACTTGAAGGCCGTGTTCCGTGCCAATCGCCTGCTCCTGAAGAAGCAGCAACACCGTCATGGGGCACTGCTCGAGCAGTTGATCGGCTGATGTGCACGGGCCTCCTGGGAGGCCCTTGCATAACCTTCAGCACGTCATAGGCAGGGCCCCGGCCCTGGTTAGTCCTGCAACGGCAAGGTGGCGTGCTGACGCAGCGTGGCCCCCAGGAAGTAGGCCGGGGCTCGCAGCCGGGACATCAGCATCAACACGATCCCCAGGACGGAGATGATCGCCGCGATCACGAACACCAGCCCGACCCCGCCCACGTGCGAGCCACTGCCGAAGTCCGGCGAGGCGCTGTCTATGGCCGTGCGCACGAAGATCACCGACAGGATCACCCCGCCCACCAAAGGGCACAGCCCGCGCATGAGTAAATGCCGAAGGCTGCCGAACAGGCTGCTGCGGAAATACCAGACGCAGGCGAAGGCCGTGAGTGAGTAATAGAAGCAGATCATCATGCCCAGGGCGGTGATGGTGTCGGCCAGTACGTTCTCGCTGAGCGTGCGCATGGTGACGTAGAAAAGTCCGGCGGCGACCCCGGCGCAGATCGTGGCGTAACGCGGCGTCTGTGAGCGCGGGCAGACCTTGGCAAACTTCTGCGGTACCGCCCCGTAATAGCCCATGGCAAGCAGGGTGCGCGCAGGCGAGACGAAGGTCGATTGCAAGGAAGCGGCAGTGCTGGCCAGTACCGCGATGGACATCAGGATTGCCAGCGGCCCCATGACCGGGCCGGCCAGATGGGCGAACACGTTTTCCTGGATGCGCGGGTTGTTCAGGCCCAGCCCCGACTCGCTGATGCCGGCGAACTGCAAGGTGGCAATGGCCGTCAGCAGGTACAGGCCCAGAATCAACAGCACGGTCCAGGTGGCTGCCTTGCCCGGAACCTCTTCGCTGCCTACCGACTCTTCACTGACAGTCAGGCATACGTCCCAGCCCCAGAAAATGAAGATCGACAACGATAGGCCGGCGGCGAACGCCGAGAAGGATTCGACCCCGAACGGGTTGAACCAGGCGAAATCGAACGCCAGGGGTGGTGGCGCCGTTGTTTCGCCGAACGCTGCGAAGGCAAAGCCCACCAGTACCAGCAGTTGCAACGCCACCAGACCGTACTGCACGGTCATGGTCGTGGTCATGCCCCGGCAACAGATCCACACTGCCAAGGCAATGAACACGCAACAGGTCACGATGTTGATCATCAAGTTGTCGGCAAGCGCCGCCAGCTCAGGGTTGCCGGTGATCTGGCCGAGGAACAGGTAGAAGAAATCCACCGCCACACCGGCCAGGTTCGACAGCACGATGGTAGTCGCCACCACCAGCCCCCAACCGCCGATCCACCCGATCATCGGGCCGAAGGCTCGCGCCGACCAGGTGAACGACGTACCGCTGTCCGGCTCGGCCGAATTCAGCTCGCGATAACCCAGGGCGACCAGCAGCATGGGCAGGAACCCGACGATGAACACCGCCGGCAGGTGAGCCCCGACCTCGCGCACGGTCGGGCCCAAGGCGCCGGTAAGGGTGTAGACCGGCGCAATGGTGGAGATGCCCAGCACCACGCTGGCCAACAGCCCCAATCGGCCCTTGGCCAGGCCCTTGCCACCCTGTTGGATGCTTTCGCCAGCCGCCACATCGGGTGGGCGGCCGGCTTCTGTGTAATCGCTCATGAGTATCAGCCGTAGATGTTGGAATTGTTTTTAACAAGCCTCTCGCCAAGGCCTGCCCACTCAGAGCCCGCTGCAAAACCTTCCCCTGGCCTCATGCAGGCGCCTTGGCGCTACACGGTGTGCAGGTACCAGTTGTATTCGAGGTCGGAAATCGACGCCTCGAATTCGGCCAGCTCGCTGTCCTTGCAGGCCACGAAGATATCGATGTAGTGCGCACTGATGTATTGCCTGAGTACGTCACTGTCTTCCAGCGCACGCAACGCGTCGCGCAGGTTGTTCGCAAGGCTCTGCTCCAGTTGCTCGAAAGCATTGCCTTCAATGGGCGCCTGCGGCTCGATCTGGTGGGTCAGGCCATGGTGAACGCCAGCAAGAATCACCGCAAGCATCAGGTAAGGATTGGCGTCTGCACCTGCCACGCGATGTTCCAGGCGCGTGCTTCGGCTGTTTTCCGTCGGTACACGCAGGGCGACGGTACGGTTATCCAAGCCCCAGCCTGGGGCATTTGGCACATTGAACTGGGCGCCGAACCTGCGATACGAATTGATGTTCGGGCACAGGAAGGCCATGGACGCAGGGAGCGTCTGCAGCATGCCGCCGATAGCATGGCGCAACGCGTCGCACCTCAGTGGATCTTCGCTTGCAAAGAGGTTCCTGCCGCTGTGTTTTTCCACCAGCGACAGGTGAACATGCAGACCACTGCCCGCCTGGCCGGGATAGGGCTTGGCCATGAATGTCGTGTCCATTTCGTGGTCGTAGGCAACGTTCTTGATCAGGCGCTTGAGCAGGATCGCTTGATCACAAGCTTTCAGGGGGTCGGCCACGTGATGCAGATTGACCTTGAA
The DNA here is from genome assembly GCF_046231935.1 of Pseudomonas sp. KCJK9111. Lineage (NCBI taxonomy): Bacteria > Pseudomonadati > Pseudomonadota > Gammaproteobacteria > Pseudomonadales > Pseudomonadaceae > Pseudomonas > Pseudomonas sp. KCJK9111. The sequence continues at coordinate 50,887 of NZ_JBJJMO010000006.1, forward strand.
CTGCGCAGGCGCGCTTTCCTTGACGATGGCATCCACCGGCAAGCCCTGGGCCTTTGCCGCTTCGAGGATGTCCTGCAAACAGTCGGCGTACTCGTCCAGGTCGTCGATGAAGTAGGCCTGGGTCGAATGGGCACGCTTTCCGGATAACGGCGATCGCGGCGGCTGCGGTCGCCCATTGAGGTTGTCCTGGTCGATCAGATGGAACTCGAGCGCCAACGCAACGCACAGTGACAGGCCCAGCGCGTCGAACCGGCTCACGACCTGACGCAAGACCTCGCGCGGATCAGCGAAGAACGGCTGACCGTCCAGTTCGTGCATGGTCATGAGCAACTGGGCGGTGGAACGCTTCTGCCAGGGCTCGTGCGCAAGCGTACCGGCAATGGGGTAGCAGATGCGATCGGCATCGCCCATATCCAGGCCCAGCCCGGTGCTTTCCACGGTGGTGCCGTTGATGTCGAGCGCAAACAGCGATGCCGGCAGGTTGATGCCTCGCTCATACACCTTGTGCAAGCTGGCCCGCTCGATGCGCTTGCCGCGCACGACGCCATTCATATCGGCAATCAGCAAGTCGACGTACTGGGTGTCGGGGTGTGCCTGCAGGAAGTCATTCATCTCGCGTGAGGAACGGGCGCACGGGGCTACCGACGTCATGGCTGTACATCCTTTGCTGGGCTGCGGCGATGTGGAGAGACGGCTGGCGCCTGGTAGGCGACGATGGTTGCAGCTGTTGTTGTTTTCACTTTCCCATCGTGGGGATTGGTAACCGCAGCGGGCGCATTGATTCCCGGGGGTCGTTTCACTATAAAATGGCCCTGACGCAACAGACATTGGCAATTCGGCAACGAGAGCGTGCACCGATGCAATATCAAATTACCCATGCCGACCTTTCCCTGGTCCTGGCGTTGGAACGCGGGCGCTCTCTGGCCAAGGCGGCCGAGTTGCTCAAAGTGGACGTATCGACCGTTTTCCGGTCGATACGCCGCCTGGAGTCGGCGCTGGGCACGGCTCTGTTCGTCAAGAGCCGCAAAGGCTACTTGCCTACCGATACTGCACAGGCCCTCGCCGAGCAGGCCGAGCGCGCCGAGCAAGCACTCGAGGCGGCGCGCATTGCCATGACCAGCGGTGAACAGGTCGTCAGCGGCACCGTGCGGCTGACCTGCACTGAGGCCGTCATGCACAGCCTGCTGCTGCCTGCACTGGCCGACTTCATGCAGAATTACCCCGCGCTGTCGCTGGAGATGGGCACCTCAAACGTGTTCGCCAACCTCAGTCGGCGAGATGCAGACATCGCCCTGCGCCTGACCAACACGCCTCCCGAACACCTGGTGGGGCGCAACCTGGGGTCAACGTCCTACGTGATATGTGGCCAACCTCAGTGGCGCGACCGCCTCGGTGAAAGCGCCAGCGCGGTGCCATGGATCGCGCCGGATGACGCCATGCAGGACCATCCGACGGTGGTCTGGCGCAACCAGCAACACCCTGGCCTGAGCCCGCGCTACCAGTGCAGCGGCATGTCCACCATTGCCCAACTGGTCACCGCTGGCCTGGGCGTGGCAGCGCTGCCGGACTACATGGTGCATAGCCTGCCAGGGGTCGATGCACTCAGCGGGCCGCTGCCAGGTTGCGACACCCAGTTGTGGCTCTTGACCCGACCGGACTGCCGCGCGCTGCGCTCGGTCCAAACCCTTTTCGAGGAGCTCACCCCGCGGTTGCGCGACGCAATGCTCTGAGGTTATTGTCGGGGCCATTGCAAGGCGTCTATGGCGGTCCTTGCACTGTGTCCCAGAGGTATCGTCAGGCCTGGCAAACGCGGGCATGCACCGCAGTACCTGAATGACTCGCAGCGCACCGCACGGCGGCGCTCGACAAAACAGCGCTTCCCTATTGGCTGGTGAATTTTTATACTATCGAGTCCGCCTGCCCACTAATGGGCTGCACGCCTACCGCATTTGCTACTGAGGAAGACCATGGCCCGCGTAACTGTTGAAGACTGTCTGGAACACGTGGATAACCGTTTTGAGCTGGTCATGCTCTCGACCAAGCGCGCTCGCCAGCTGGCGACCGGCGGTAAAGAGCCACGCGTTGCGTGGGAAAACGACAAGCCCACCGTCGTTGCCCTGCGCGAAATCGCCGAAGGCATCGTGACCAACGAATTCATCGCCGCTGAAGAAATTGTCACCGAGGATCCGGTCTTTGCCGCGTTCGAGGACGAGTCGAACGAGGCTGTCTGATTGATGCCCGGTCGACGTCGCAAGGCGCAAGGCCCCCTATCTCGGCAGGAGGCTAAGCCATGCCGGGTATAGAGGCCTTGGCCGAACGGCTGTCGACTTACCTGGGCCCCGAACAGGTCAACCTGGTACGGCGTGCCTACTTCTACGCAGAACAAGCGCACGATGGGCAACGTCGCCGCAGTGGCGAGCCCTACGTAACGCACCCGTTGGCCGTGGCCAGCATCCTTGCCGACATGCACATGGACCATCAAAGCCTAATGGCAGCCATGCTCCATGACGTGATCGAAGACACCGGCATTGCCAAGGAAGCCCTCAGCCAGCAGTTTGGCGAGACGGTTGCCGAGCTGGTGGACGGCGTCAGCAAGCTGACCCAGATGAACTTCGAAACCAAGGCCGAGGCGCAAGCCGAGAACTTCCAGAAAATGGCCATGGCCATGGCACGCGACATTCGCGTGATCCTGGTCAAGCTGGCCGACCGCCTGCATAACATGCGCACCCTGGAAGTGCTGTCCGGCGAAAAACGACGCCGGATTGCCAAGGAAACCCTCGAGATCTACGCCCCCATCGCCAACCGCCTGGGGATGCACACGGTACGCGTCGAGTTCGAAGACCTTGGCTTCAAGGCCATGCACCCGATGCGCTCGTCGCTGATTCATCGCGCCGTCAAAAGTGCACGGGGCAACCGCAAGGAAATCGTCGCCAAGATCGAGCAGTCGCTTGCCAACTGCCTGGCTGCCGACGGTATCGAAGGCGAGATCAGTGGCCGGCAAAAACACCTCTATGGCATCTACAAGAAGATGCGCGGCAAGCGTCGCGCCTTCAACGAAATCATGGACGTGTATGCCTTCCGCATCATCGTCGACAAGGTCGATACCTGCTACCGCGTCCTCGGTGCCGTGCACAACCTGTACAAACCGCTGCCAGGGCGGTTCAAGGACTATATCGCCATTCCCAAGGCCAACGGCTATCAGTCGTTGCACACCACCTTGTTCGGCATGCACGGCGTGCCCATCGAAATCCAGATCCGTACGCGCGAAATGGAAGAGATGGCCAATAACGGTATCGCTGCGCACTGGCTGTACAAGGCCAATGGGGATGAGCAGCCCAAGGGCAACCATGCCCGTGCCAGGCAGTGGGTCAAAGGCATCCTTGAATTGCAGCAGCGTGCAGGCAACTCGCTGGAGTTCATCGAGAGCGTCAAGATCGACCTGTTCCCGGACGAGGTGTACGTCTTCACGCCCAAAGGGCGCATCATGGAGCTGCCCAAGGGCTCCACTGCCGTGGACTTCGCCTACGCAGTGCACACCGACGTTGGCAACAGCTGCATCGCATGCCGTATCAACCGACGCCTGGCACCGCTCTCCGAGCCGTTGCAGAGTGGCTCGACGGTAGAGATCGTCAGCGCACCGGGGGCTCGACCCAATCCGGCCTGGCTCAACTTCGTGGTCACCGGCAAGGCGCGCACACATATTCGCCATGCGCTCAAGCAGCAGCGCCGCTCCGAATCCATCAGCCTGGGCGAGCGGCTGCTCAACAAGGTACTGACTGGTTTCGACAGTGCGCTGGAGCAGATTCCCCGCGAGCGCGTGCAGGCCATCCTCAGCGAATACCGCCTGGAGTTGATTGAAGACCTGCTTGAAGACATCGGGCTGGGCAACCGCATGGCCTACGTGGTCGCGCGCCGCCTGCTGTCTGCAGAAGGCGAGCAACTGCCGGCCCCCGAAGGTCCGCTGGCGATTCGCGGTACCGAAGGCCTGGTGCTCAGCTATGCCAAGTGCTGCACGCCGATTCCGGGCGACCCGATCGTGGGTCACCTTTCGGCGGGCAAGGGCATGGTCGTGCACCTTGAGAACTGCCGAAACATCAGTGAAATTCGCCACAACCCCGAGAAATGCGTCCAGCTTTCCTGGGCCAAGGACATCACTGGCGAATTCAACGTCGAATTGCGCGTAGAGCTGGAGCACCAGCGCGGCCTGATTGCCTTGCTGGCCAGCAGCGTCAACGCGGCCGATGGCAACATCGAGAAGATCAGCATGGACGAACGCGACGGCCGTATCAGCGTGGTCCAACTGGTGGTCAGCGTGCACGACCGCGTGCACCTGGCGCGTGTGATCAAGAAGCTGCGTACCCTGACCGGTGTGGTTCGCATCACCCGCATGCGTACGTAGTCCGCCAACCGCAAGGAGTCATCATGAGCAAGACCGTCATCAACAGCGACAAGGCCCCTGCCGCCATCGGCACCTATTCGCAGGCGATCAAGGCCGGTAACACCGTGTACATGTCTGGCCAGATCCCACTGGACCCCAAGACCATGGAACTGGTCGAAGGCTTCGAGGCCCAGACCGTCCAGGTGTTCGAGAACCTCAAGGCTGTGGCCGAAGCAGCAGGCGGTTCGTTCAAGGACATCGTCAAGCTGAACATCTTCCTGACCGACCTGAGCCATTTCGCCAAGGTCAACGAGGTGATGGGTCGCTACTTCGAGCAGCCTTACCCCGCTCGCGCCGCCATCGGCGTGGCCGCGCTGCCAAAAGGCGCGCAGGTCGAGATGGACGCCATCCTCGTCATCGAGTGATGCCCCAGGCGGCGGGCATTGCACTCGCCGCCTTCCCTCTCCTGGAAGGTTCCCGACATGCGCATAGCATTGCCTCTCACGCTGGCAGCCCTGGTCCTGGGCGGCTGCGCCAGCCACAAACCTGAAGACTTCAACGGCACCTGGATCAACCAGGACGCCATCACTGCGGCCGTCAAGCAAGGCAACCTTCGCCAGGCTCTGAATGAGCATGGCCCGGTCTTCGAGTGGAAGCTCGATGTTGCCACCCAGCGCGCCAGCTACAGCAATGGGTTCGAGGCCTCGGACGGTCAGCTCAGCGCCAATGACAAGCAGTGGCTGGCCACCTTCGAAGGCGGTGCCACCGAGCAACTGTCGCTGGACGGCGACGAACTGCAAACAGTCGACCAGCAAGGCGCGAAACAGCGCTTTGAGCGTGCCAAGACGCCCAGTGGCAACAATGCGCCACTGGGCAGCAGCTTCGAGCAGGCGCTGTACCAGGCTTATCTCGGCGGCGCCTGGACCATAATGGATGGCCCAGGCAAGGGCGCCAACGTAACGTTCAGCGACAGCGGCAACGTCACCGGCCTGCCCGGTCCGGATCGTTTCGCCCTGTGCCTGGCCGGTGATTGCGCAACAATGGGCGGCAGCAATGACAGCCTGTGGCTGGAGCGCAACCAGCGCGGGGCACCGTTCATCATCAAGCGCAATGGCAATCAGCTGGAAATCTTCCAGGCGGTAAACCGCGCCCAGCCGGATGAAATGCCGATGCTGGCAGCCGGCAAGCGCCAGTGGCTGCTGCAACACAACTGACGATCCTCCAACCGGCGCGCAGGTAACGCAAGCTACCTGCGCGCCGGCCAGGGGATCATTGCCCGAGGATCGCCGCGTAGCCTTCCTTGTAACTGGGGTACTGCGGGGACCAGCCTAGCCCCCGTGCGCGGGTGTTGCTGCAGCGCTTGCTGCCCGTGCGACGCACACGCTCCTCATCGGACCACTGCGTAACCCCCAACTGCTCACGCAGCCAGGCCACGACTTCGGCCAGCGGCGCTGGGCTGTCGTCCACGCCGATGTAGCAATCGTCCAGCGCCTTGCCTTGGCTGTCGCATTGCAGCAGGAATGCCAGCAGGCTGGCAGCATCGTCCACGTGAATACGGTTGCCATACAACGGCGGTTGCTCGGCGACGCGATAACCCTGACGCACCTGACGCAACAGCCACTCTCGGCCTGGCCCGTAGATGCCGGTCAGGCGAACCACGCTGGCTGGCGCAGCACCGGACAGCGCCAGCCTTTCAGCCTCAAGCATGATACGCCCCGAGTACCCCTCAGGTTCGGTGGCCGATTGCTCATCAACCCACTCCCCACCCTTGTGCCCAAACACGCTGCTGCTGGATACGAACAAAAGGCGTCGGGGTTGTTGCCCACGCTCGGCCAGCCAGCGCTGCACATGACTCAACCCCTGGACATACGCCGCCTGATACCCTGCCTCGTCATGCTGGCTGGCAGCCACGCAATACACCACGTAGTCAGGTGCCCGCTCAGGCCAGGCAGCTGGGATGTTCGGGTTCGACAGATCAGCTGCAATCGGCGCTACGCCATCAGGCAACTGCGCCACCGAACGGCGCAGGCCGCTGACCTGCCAACCACGCGCCAGCATCTGCCGAGCCAGGCGACTGCCGACGTCCCCGCATCCTACGATCAACACATTCAAGTCAGACATCTGAAGCCCTCTAGGGCCGATTGCTCAGCCCGTCTGCAGGAGAAAAAGCAACAATATTACTTTTGTTAACAAGAATTACTTGCAATAATGGCGGCCAAATTGTTCTCGGCCTGCCTCGAGGCCTTGAAGAACGCTCACCCATCATCTTCATCAGGTCCGGCCAGCATGACACGTACCCAACCTTCCGCTTCGCCAACCCCATCGCGCGCCTGGCGTGCCACCGCTGCGCTGATACTCAGCCTGGCGCTGGCCCCGGTCGCCATGGCCGATGAGCCCAATGCCACTGCCCCAGTGACGGCCCCGGCGGCCAGCGCTGCTGCGCCCGCTGGCGCTCCGGCCGGTGAAGCGGCACCGGGTACCGTTGCACAGGCTCCGGCTGCTGCAGACCCTGACGCGCAAGCCCTGGTGGAAGATACCTCGCTCGGCATGGCCCATGACCTGTCGCCTTGGGGCATGTACAAGAACGCCGATGTCGTGGTCAAGGCCGTCATGATCGGCCTGGCCATCGCCTCGATCATCACTTGGACCATCTGGATCGCCAAAGGCTTCGAGTTGATGGGTGCCAAGCGCCGCCTGCGCGGGGAGGTAGCCCGCCTGAAGAAATCGGCCAGCCTCAAGGAAGCCAGCGAAGTCTCCGACAAGCAAGGCACCCTAGCCCACACCCTGGTTCACGATGCCCTCGAGGAAATGCGCCTGTCGGCCAATGCCCGCGAAAAGGAAGGCATCAAGGAGCGTGTGAGCTTCCGCCTGGAGCGACTGGTACACGCCAGCGGGCGAAATATGAGCAGCGGCACGGGCGTGCTGGCCACCATTGGTTCCACTGCGCCATTCGTGGGCCTTTTCGGCACCGTGTGGGGCATCATGAACAGCTTCATCGGCATCGCCAAGACCCAGACCACCAACCTCGCCGTGGTCGCCCCGGGTATTGCCGAAGCGCTGCTGGCCACCGCACTGGGCCTGGTTGCCGCCATCCCGGCCGTGGTCATCTACAACGTCTTCGCCCGCTCCATCGCTGGCTACAAGGCACAGGTGTCCGACGCTTCGGCCCAGGTGCTGCTGCTGGTCAGCCGTGACCTGGACCATCAGGGCAGCGATCGCGCCGCCCCGCACATGGTGAAAGTGGGGTAAGCCATGGGCCTGCATCTTAACGAAGGTGGCGACGACCTCGCCGAAAACCACGAAATCAACGTGACGCCGTTCATCGACGTGATGTTGGTGTTGCTGATCATCTTCATGGTCGCAGCGCCGCTTGCCACGGTCGACATCAAGGTCGACCTGCCTGCTTCGACGGCCAAGCCGGCGCCCAGGCCCGAAAAGCCTGTCTTCGTCAGCGTCAAGGCCGACCAGAAGCTCTATGTCGGCGATGACCCGGTCCCAACGCCCGAGCGCCTTGGCCCGATGCTGGACGCCAAGACCAAGGGTGACAAGGACACCACCATCTTCTTCCAGGCCGACAAAGGCGTGGACTACGGTGACCTGATGGAAGTGATGAATAACATGCGCGCGGCCGGCTACCTCAAAGTCGGTCTGGTAGGTCTTGAGACGGCAGCCAAGAAATGACGAAGACGCGGCACAATCTGGCGCGTTACAGCGGCAGCCTGGCGCTCGTGCTGGGTGTCCATGCCGTCGCTGTGCTGCTCATGCTCAACTGGTCGGTGCCCCAGGCCATCGAGCTGCCGCCGGCAGCCATGATGGTCGAGCTGGCACCGCTGCCGGAGCCTGCGCCACCACCCCCTCCCAAAGCAGTTCCCCAACCACCGGCGCCGGTCGAAGAACCCCCGCTGCCGAAGGTAGTGGAAGCCCCTAAACCCAAGATTGCCATTCCCAAGCCGCCCAAGCCGAAGGCCAAGCCACAGCCGCCCAAGCCTGAGAAAAAGCCTGAGCCGCCGAAGGAAGCGCCGCCGACCAAGGAAACGGTTGACGCACCACCGAGCAATACGCCGCCGCAGAAGTCCGCAGCGCCCGCACCGAGCGTCGCCTCCAACAGCACCGCACTGCCGACCTGGCAGAGTGACCTGTTGCGCCACCTGGCGAAGTACAAGCGGTACCCGGAAGACGCGCGGCGCAGAGGCTTGCAGGGCATCAATCGCCTGCGTTTCGTGGTCGATGCCGAGGGCAAGGTCGTGTCGTATTCACTGGCCGGTGGGTCGGGTAGTGCGTCCCTGGACCGGGCGACCATGGAAATGATTCGGCGAGCGGGCAAGGTACCCAAACCGCCAGCTGAGCTGCTGAACAACGGGACGATCGAAGTCGTCGCGCCGTTCGTGTACTCACTGGACCGCCGCTGACGTTTTGTTTCTGTCACAAGTCGGCAAGTCTGATAACGTGCGTCTATCGATTGCAGCCGCTATGCTGGGCTCGCAACTTCATGGACGCACGTTATGACCCTCACAGAACTCCGTTACATCGTCACACTCGCCCAGGAACAGCACTTCGGTCATGCAGCCGAGCGTTGCCATGTGAGCCAGCCTACCCTTTCGGTGGGTGTGAAGAAGCTCGAGGATGAGCTCGGCGTACTGATCTTCGAGCGCAGCAAGAGCGCGGTGCGCCTCACGCCGGTTGGCGAAGGCATCGTGGCCCAGGCCCAGAAAGTGCTCGAACAGGCTCAGGGCATCCGCGAACTGGCCCAGGCCGGCAAGAACCAATTGACCGCCCCGCTCAAGGTAGGCGCGATCTACACCGTCGGCCCCTACCTCTTTCCTCACCTGATCCCACAGCTGCACCGTGTGGCCCCGCAGATGCCGTTGTACATCGAGGAAAATTTCACCCATGTGCTGCGTGAGAAGCTGCGTAACGGTGAACTGGATGCGGTGATCGTCGCCTTGCCCTTCAACGAGGCCGACGTGCTGACCCTGCCGCTCTACGACGAGCCTTTCTGCGCACTGATGCCAGCCGACCACCCGTGGACGGCGAAAAAAACCATCGATGCGGCATCGCTCAACGACAAGAGCCTGTTGCTGCTGGGCGAGGGTCACTGCTTCCGTGACCAGGTGCTGGAGGCGTGCCCTACCCTGAACAAGGGCGGTGAAGGCGCACGCCACACCACGGTCGAATCCAGCTCGCTGGAAACCATCCGCCACATGGTGGCCTCTGGGCTGGGTGTCTCCATCCTGCCGCTGTCTGCCGTGCACAGTCATCACTACGCACCGGGCGTGATCGAAGTGCGTCCGCTGACTGCACCAGCGCCGTTTCGTACCGTGGCGATCGCGTGGCGCGCCAGTTTCCCGCGGCCCAAGGCCATCGAGATTCTTGCCGACTCGATCCGCCTGTGCTCGGTCGCCAAAACGCCCACCGAGCAAACTGCCTGAGCCATGAGTGAGTTGTCGAAGGTACCGGTCACTGTGCTCAAGGGTGTCGGTGACGCCATGGCGCAGAAGCTTGCCAAGGTGGGCCTGGAAAACCTGCAGGACGTGTTGTTTCACCTGCCCTTGCGCTACCAGGACCGCACCCGCGTGGTGCCGATCGGGCAACTGCGGCCAGGGCAGGACGCAGTGATCGAGGGCGTGGTCAGCGGCGCGGACGTGACCATGGGCAAGCGACGTAGCCTGGTCGTTCGTCTGGGCGACGGGAGCGGCGTGCTGAGCCTGCGCTTCTACCATTTCAGCAACGCACAGAAGGAAGGGCTCAAGCGCGGCACTCACCTGCGTTGCTATGGCGAAGCCCGGCCGGGCGCATCGGGCCTGGAGATCTATCATCCGGAATACCGTGCACTGAACGGCGACGAACCGCCGCCGCCGGTCGAACAGACGCTTACCCCGATTTACCCGTCTACCGAGGGGCTCACCCAGCAACGGCTACGCCTGCTTTGCCAACAGAGCCTGGCCTTGCTCGGGCCGCGCAGCCTGCCGGACTGGCTGCCCGAGGAGCTTGCGCGCGATTATCAGCTGGCCCCGTTGGACGATGCCATACGGTACTTGCACAACCCGCCGGCTGATGCCGACCTCGATGAGCTTGCCGAAGGCCACCACTGGGCCCAGCACCGCCTGGCATTCGAAGAGCTGCTGACCCACCAGCTGTCGCAGCAGCGATTGCGCGAAAGCCTGCGCAGCTTGCGCGCGCCGGTGCTGCCCAAGCCTTCCCGCCTGCAGGACGAGTACCTGGCCAATCTCGGCTTCAAGCCTACCGGGGCGCAGCAGCGGGTCGCCAATGAAATTGCCTACGACCTCAGCCAGCACGAACCCATGCTGCGCCTGGTGCAAGGTGATGTAGGTGCCGGCAAGACCGTGGTCGCGGCACTGGCAGCCCTGCAGGCGTTGGAGGCGGGTTACCAGGTTGCGCTGATGGCACCTACCGAGATTCTTGCCGAGCAGCACTACATCACCTTCAAGCGCTGGCTGGAGCCACTGGGCATCGAAGTCGCCTGGCTGGCCGGCAAGCTCAAGGGCAAGGCCCGGGTCAGTGCACTGGAGCAGATCGCCGCCGGTGCGCCAATGGTGGTGGGTACCCACGCCCTGTTCCAGGAAGAGGTCAAGTTCAAGCACCTCGCCCTGGCCATCATCGACGAGCAGCACCGTTTTGGCGTCCAGCAGCGTCTGGCGTTGCGCAAAAAGGGTGTGAATGGCGAGTTGTGTCCTCATCAGCTGATCATGACGGCGACGCCCATTCCGCGTACCTTGGCCATGAGCGCCTATGCTGACCTGGATACTTCCGTGCTGGACGAATTGCCTCCCGGGCGTACACCGGTCAACACGGTGCTCGTGGCCGACAGCCGCCGCTTCGAAGTGGTCGAGCGGGTACGCGCCGCCTGCGCTGAAGGGCGTCAGGCCTACTGGGTCTGTACCCTTATCGAGGAGTCTGAAGAGCTGACCTGCCAGGCCGCCGAGAGCACCTACGAGGAACTTGGCAGCGCCCTGGGCGAATTGCGGGTCGGGCTGATTCACGGGCGTATGAAACCGGCAGAAAAAGCCGAGATCATGGCGCAATTCAAAGCCGGTGATCTGCAGCTGCTGGTTGCCACGACCGTGATCGAAGTTGGCGTCGATGTGCCCAACGCCAGCCTGATGATCATCGAAAACCCGGAGCGCCTGGGGTTGGCCCAGCTGCACCAGTTGCGTGGGCGGGTGGGCCGTGGCAGCGCTGCCAGCCACTGTGTTCTGCTGTATCACCCGCCCTTGTCACAGGTGGGCCGCGAGCGCCTGGGCATCATGCGCGAAACCAACGATGGCTTCATCATCGCGGAAAAGGACCTGGAGCTGCGCGGCCCGGGCGAGATGCTCGGCACGCGCCAGACGGGTCTGCTGCAGTTCAAGGTCGCTGACCTGATGCGCGATGCCGATCTGCTCCCGGCCGTTCGTGATGCAGCCCAGGCATTGGTGGCCCGCTGGCCGGAACATGTCAGCCCCTTGCTTGAACGCTGGCTGCGTCACGGGCAACAGTACGGCCAAGTCTGACCCAAGTGGTCAATGGATCCAGCCTCCCGGCGAGGCTGGTTATACTTCGCTTTTAGGAACCAGTGGACACGGACCATGACTCAAGCTGCCTTGGACACCGCAACCCCACAAACACCGTCGGTTATCCGGTTGCTGCTCGACAAGCTCGGCGTTGCCTACCGTGAGGTGTTGGCGCATCCCCCCCCGCCGGCTCAAGCCTGTGTACAGGCGGTGCTGCTGGACGACCAGGTGGGCGCACTGATGGTGCTGCTGCCGCAAAGCCAACTGCTGGACCTGAGCCGGCTCACCGAGCTGACTGGCCGGACACTCACCGCTGTGCCGGTGCCCCGCTTGCGCCAAATGCTGGAAAAACACCATCTCAAGGTTCTCCCGGGCATACCGGCGCTGACCAGCTCACCTTGCCAGTACGAAAAAAGCCTGCTCGAACCCGCGACCGTGTTCATTCAGTCAGGCCAGGAAGGCCTGCTGCTGGCCATCGACCGTGACCCGTTCAAACGCCTGCTGAGCAAAGCCAGCGCCAGCGCATTCGGGCAGGAGGTGCAGGCCATTGCCCTGAACCTGGACCGTCCGGACGATGACACCCGCGAGATCAGCCAGGCAGTTCAGGCCTTCACTGCACGACGCATTCAAAAGCGGCTTGAAGAAACCATCGAAATCCCGCCCCTGGCCGATACCGCGCAGAAGATCATGAAGCTGCGTGTCGACCCGAATGCCAGCATCGACGATATCACCGGGGTGGTGGAAACCGACCCGGCGCTGGCTGCGCAGGTCGTGAGCTGGGCGGCATCGCCCTATTACGCCTCGCCCGGCAAGGTACGCTCGGTCGAAGATGCGATTGTCAGGGTGCTGGGTTTCGATCTGGTGATCAACCTGGCCTTGGGCCTAGCCATGGGCAAGACGCTCAGCCTACCCAAGGACCAGCCTCAACAAGCGACGCCTTACTGGCAGCACTCCATCTACACAGCGGCTGTCATCGAGGGCCTTACCCGTGCAATGCCCCGTGCCGAACGACCTGAGGCAGGCCTCACCTACCTTGCCGGCCTTCTGCACAATTTCGGGTACTTGCTGCTGGCACATGTGTTTCCGCCGCATTTTTCGCTGATCTGTCGGCATCTGGAGGTCAACCCCCATCTGTGCCACACCTATGTGGAGCGCCACCTTCTAGGGATCAGCCGCGAGCAGATTGGTGCCTGGCTGATGAAGCTGTGGGACATGCCCGAGGAGTTGTCCACAGCGCTGCGCTTCCAGCATGACCCTACCTACGAGGGCGACTATGCAGCCTTTCCCAACCTCGTCTTCCTCGCGACTCGATTGCTTCGTTCACGGGGTATCGGCTCGGGCCCGAAAGAGGAGATTCCCGATGCATTGCTTGAGCGTCTTGGGCTTTCCCGCGACAAGGCCAATGATGTCGTGAACAAGGTACTCGAGGCTGAGACCTTGCTGCGCGAGCTTGCGTCCCAGTTCGCTGCGCCACACTGATTGACTGGGGCCGTCGCTCGGCCCCTGCGCGGTCAATGCTTCTTTTTAGGTTTCAGGTACTTCATCAGGCCCTGGAACCACATCACCAAGGCCGGGTTGCCCTTGATCTGGATCGCCTTGTCCTGGATGCCCTGCATAAATGCCAGCTGCTTGTTGCGCGCCTGCAGGGTAGTGAAGCCATAGGCAGCATCCTTGAAGGCGATGGCGAAGGCAGGCTGCGCGAACGCGCCCCCTTTGCTACGGATGCGTTCGTTGGCGACGATGAAGTGTCGAGCGATCTTGCCGTCGAGGGTTTGCATCTGGAACACCAGATCCTTGCCCTTGAGCTGCTGCTGGAAAGCCGGATTGTTTCGGCTTGCCCTGGCCATCAGCAGGCCCATGACCCAGAGAAGTAAGCGGAACTTCATTTGAGCGTCTCGTCTAAGAAATGACTGTGAGCGCCAGTTTATCCGCTTTATGTGCTTTTCAGGGAATCGAAGAATCTTTTTCGTATGCAAAGACAACGGGCGCTGTCGGCGCCCGTTTGATCCTCATGCCGCTGACAGGCCTAGGTCATTTAGTCTTTTTAGCAGGCTTGGCGGGCACGTTGATGCTGTCGCGCAAGTTCTTGCCTGGCTTGAAGGCTACCGTGTTGCTCGCCTTGATCTTGACGGGCTCACCTGTCTGCGGGTTTTTACCGGTTCGCGCCCCACGATGACGCTTCTCGAACGTGCCGAACCCCACCAGCGTCACTGTATCGTTGTTCACAGCCTGGGTAATGCTTTCGAGAATCGCGTTCAGCACCTCGTTGGCCTGGTCTTTGGTCAGGTCGGTCTTCTCGGCGATGACAGCGGCGAGTTCTGGTTTGCGCATGATGATGAAGCCTCTTTGACGGAATTCTTGTTGTTATGCCGTGCCGCCTCAAGGGCAGCGTTCAAGGCGCCACGGGCTCTAAGCCGCGGCAGACGAGTGTGAGAATGGCACGCGCTTGAGTACCGCGCCAGTATCGGTACGGCCATAATGCACAGGCAAAAAAGGCATACATGACAGTTCGTGAGCTATTTACGCCATGACGGGTGGAAGCTGGCGATTGAGCGTCAGTCTTTCCATCACGGTACTGCCGGTAAGGGCGTACCCGATCAGCTGGCCATCGGCGGCGTGGCAGAGCGCTTTGACGTCATTGCCCTCACCCTCTGCCTGCCAGGTACCAATCTGCCCATTCAGCGGTGGCGACACCACCACAGGACAGGCAGGCGTCTTGACGGTGATGGGCATTGGCCCATAGCTGACGGCAGTGGGGGTGCCAGTCAGTGTCTGCGCCAGCGCTCGAACGCCACTCATCAACGGCATCACGTAGAGCAGGTTGATGCCGTCAACCTCGGCACAATCGCCCAAGGCGTGGATATTGGCATGGGAGGTACGCAGGAATCGGTCCACACAGATACCCCGCCCAGTCTGCAGGCCCGCTGCGGCAGCCAGGTCCGTTCGTGGGCGCAGGCCTACGGCCGACACGACCAGGTCGCACGCGATGACCTGGCCGTCGGACAGCTGTGCACGCACGCCATGCCCCTGGCGCTGCAAGCGCGTCAGCACGGGCCCGAGATGAAAGCGAATGCCGATACCCTGTAGCCCGCTCTGTACCGCCTGGGCCGCTGCCGGGTGCAACAGGGTGGGCATGAGCTGCTCGCAGGGCGCTACCACATCAACCTCGAAACCACCAAGACGCATGTCGTTCGCAAACTCACAGCCGATAAGACCGGCGCCCAGGATCAATACCCGCTGCTTGCCGGCAGCCGCGGCGCGCAGGCGCGCGTAGTCTTCAAGATCATTGATCGGGAAGATCAGGTCGCTGGCGTCACCTTCCACAGGCACGCTGATGGTCTGTGCACCCAGCGCCAGGACGAGATCGCGATAGGGCACTGCCTCATCGCCAATCCACAGGCGCTTGTGGCCTGGGTCGATACCCGTTATGCGCGTATGGGTACGCACCTCGACGTTCAATTGCTCGGCCATGGCGCCGGGCTCGGCCATGCACAGCCCCTCGGCGTCCTTCTGCTTGGCGAAGCCGGTCGAGAGCATGGGCTTGGAGTAGGACCGTCCATCATCGGCAGTGATCATCAGCACGGGGGTGAGTGCATCGAACTTGCGTAATTCCCGGGCGAGGTTGTAGCCCGCAAGCCCGGTGCCAATGATGACTACAGGAGGCGTCATGGGGGGTTCCTCGATCAACCGATGGCGATCATTTCAAAGTCGCTCTTGCCAACCCCGCAGTCTGGGCAGAGCCAGTCTTCGGGTACGTCTTCCCAACGCGTGCCGGGCGCGATCCCATCATCCGGCCAGCCATCGGCTTCGTCATAGATCAGACCGCAGACAATACATTGCCACTTTTTCATCGGAACGGGTTTCCTCGGTTCAGGCTCGGCTTGGGTTTGGACGTGCGGCCTCTTCACGGGCCAAGGTGCAATCGAAAGGCTTTGTAGCGGCCCTGCCGGCAGTATGCAAGCAGTCGGGGCATTCATGCTAAGCTCGCGGCCTCTTTGGTTGTAACAAGCAGACCGACGTGTCGTACCCAACCCCGCACGCAGCCGCTGTCGCGTGGCTAGCGTATCCACAGGTGCAGGCCAGCCTCGCCCCCTCCATGCTGGACTGGTTGTTCGATGAGGGCTCGCTCACACGTCGGCTGACCCGACTGTCCGGCGACGATTTCTGCGTAACGCCCCTGTTCGAAGGCTGGCAGTCGCTGCGCGAGGATGAATGCCAAGCCCTTGGCATCGCGCTCGGTGCCCAGGGTTGGGTCAGGGAAGTGTTCCTGCGCGGGCATGGCCAGCCGTGGGTATTCGCCCGCAGCGTAGCCAGCCGTGCGGCGCTCGAACGTGGCGGCCTGGACCTTGAATCGCTCGGTAGTCGCTCGCTGGGCGAGCTGCTGTTCTGCGATCGAGCGTTCACCCGCCATCCCCTGCAGGTATGCCACTACCCCGAAGCCTGGCTCCCTGCTGAAGTTGCAAGCCCAGGCTTGTGGGGACGTCGTTCACGCTTCTCCCGAGATGAACTCGACCTGCTTGTCGCCGAAGTGTTCCTGCCGGCGTTGTGGCAGGTGGCACGCGAGGATACCCGCTGATGTACCTGCAACTGCTCAAATCGCTGAACCGCCTTCATCCGCGCGCCTGGGACTTCGTCCAGCTAAGTCGCATGGACAGGCCCATCGGCATTTATCTGCTGCTCTGGCCAACCCTGTCGGCAGTGTGGATTGCAGGTCAGGGTTCACCCTCATTGGCCAATGTGCTGATCTTCGGGTTGGGCGTGGTGCTCATGCGCGCGGCCGGGTGCTGCATCAATGATTTTGCCGATCGCAAGGTGGATGGACACGTCAAGCGCACCGCCGATCGACCCTTGGCCAGTGGGCGTGTACGCCCCCGCGAAGCGCTGACGCTGTTTGCTGTTTTGGTAGGCGTGAGTTTCCTGCTGGTGCTGTGCACCAACAGTCAAACCGTCTGGCTTTCGTTCGCGGCCGTCGCGCTCGCATTTTGCTACCCCTTCATGAAGCGCTACACCTACTACCCACAGGTGGTGCTGGGCGCCGCCTATTCGTGGGGTATCCCCATGGCCTTCACCGCTGCCGGCGGCGAGCTGCCGGCCGCTGCCTGGCTGCTGTACATCGCCAACCTGCTGTGGACGGTGGCTTACGACACCTACTACGCCATGGTCGACCGCGACGATGACTTGAAGATCGGTGTGAAGTCCACGGCCATTCTGTTCGGCGAGGCTGACCGGGTGATCATCCTGAGCTTGCAGGGCCTTTCGCTGGGCTGCCTGATGCTGGCCGGCAGCAGCTTCGCCCTCGGCGGCTGGTTCTACCTGGGCCTGCTGGGCGCCGCGTGCTGTTTCGCCTGGGAATTCTGGTCCACCCGCCGCCTGGATCGAGACGCATGCTTCAAGGCGTTCCTGCACAACCACTGGGCCGGGCTGATGGTGTTCATGGGCGTGGTACTGGATTACGCGCTACGTTGAGCGGTGGGCTGAGGCGCGGCACCACCTCAGCAAGGTCCACCTGGTCCACACCGCATGAGGATTCACCGTATCGAGGGGGTAAAGCGTCGGTTACAGGTGCAACCGCCGCCCCGTCAGGCCTGGCCCAGTCATTGAATGTCGCGAGAACCGCCAACACCCTGTCACACAGCTGCAATAATTCCGTTATCTAATGCGGGGCCAAGACAGCGAATCCAGGAGAGGTTTTGAGCATGGCTGGCAGGAATATTCTGATCGTCGACGACGAGGCGCCCATCCGCGAGATGATTGCCGTGGCCCTGGAGATGGCAGGTTATGAGTGCCTGGAAGCAGAAAGCTCCCAACAGGCCCATGCCATCATCGTCGACCGTAAGCCGGACCTGATTCTGCTGGACTGGATGCTCCCCGGCACCTCGGGCATCGAACTGGCCCGGCGGCTCAAGCGCGACGAGCTGACCGGGGACATTCCGATCATCATGCTCACCGCCAAGGGCGAGGAAGACAACAAGATCCAAGGCCTGGAAGTGGGTGCGGACGACTACATCACCAAGCCGTTTTCGCCGCGTGAGCTGGTAGCCCGCCTCAAGGCCGTGCTGCGACGTACCGGCCCCAGTGATGGCGAGACGCCGATCGAAGTGGGCGGGCTGCTGCTGGACCCTATCAGTCATCGCGTCACCATCGATGGCAAGCCGGCCGAGATGGGGCCCACCGAGTACCGCCTGCTGCAATTCTTCATGACCCATCAGGAACGCGCCTATACCCGCGGCCAGTTGCTGGACCAGGTATGGGGGGGCAATGTCTATGTCGAGGAACGCACGGTCGATGTCCACATTCGCCGCTTGCGCAAGGCGCTGGGTGAGGCGTATGAAAACCTGGTACAAACGGTTCGCGGCACAGGCTACCGCTTTTCGACCAAGGTCTGACCTGAAACGCAGCACTCGGCTCAAAGCCGTCGAATGGACGTGAACGCGCTACCGATCCGCTTCTGCATGCAGGTTCGTGCTTGCTGTTGATCGCTGGATTCGAAGGATCCCCAATTGAACCAGAACTGGCATGCGACCTTGATTCGCCACCTGCTGCTGTTGATCACCCTTTGCCTGATCGGTGGCCTGGTCAGTGGCTACTATGGCTGGAGCCTGGCCATTGGCCTGGCTCTCTACCTGGGCTGGACGCTCAAGCAACTGCTGCGCCTGCATGCCTGGCTGCGCAATCACCAACCGGACGAAGCACCGCCTGACGGCTACGGCCTATGGGGCGAGGTGTTCGACAGCATCTACCATCTGCAACGCCGCGACCAGCGTGTGCGTGGCAGGCTTCAAGCGGTGATCGACAGGGTGCAGGAATCCACCGCAGCGCTGCGCGACGCCGTGATCATGCTCGACAGCCACGGCAACCTGGAGTGGTGGAACCGCGCAGCCGAGACGCTCCTGGGCTTCAAGACACCCCAGGACGGCGGCCAGCAGGTGACCAACCTGGTGCGGCACCCGCGCTTCAAGGAATACTTCGAAACCGAAAACTATGTCGAGCCACTGGAGATTCCATCCCCCATCAACGATCGCATGCGGGTGCAACTGCACATCACACGCTACGGCAACAATGAACACCTGATGCTGGTTCGGGACGTCACCCGCATCCACCAGCTCGAACAGATGCGCAAGGACTTCGTGGCCAACGTGTCCCACGAACTGCGAACGCCGCTGACCGTGATTGCCGGCTACCTGGAAACCCTGCTGGATAACGTCGAGGACGTGAACCCCCGCTGGCGCCGCGCGTTGCAGCAGATGAGCCAACAGGGCTCGCGCATGCAAACGCTGCTCAACGACCTGCTGCTGCTGGCCAAGCTGGAGGCCACCGACTACCCGTCCGACAACCAGCCAGTGGCCGTGGACACCCTGCTCAGTGCGATCAAGCAAGACGCGCAAGCGTTGTCCGGGCCGCGCAACCAGCGCATTACCCTGGAGGCCGAGCCAGGCATCTGGCTCAAGGGCAGCGAGTCGGAATTGCGCAGCGCGTTCTCCAACCTGGTGTTCAATGCCGTCAAGTACACGCAGGACGAGGGCAGCATTCGCATTCGCTGGTGGGCCGATGCCCAAGGCGCCCATCTGTCGGTGCAAGACTCAGGGCCCGGCATCGATGCCAAGCACCTGCCACGGCTGACGGAGCGGTTCTATCGGGTGGATTCGAGCCGTGCATCTCATACCGGTGGCACGGGCCTTGGGCTGGCAATCGTCAAGCATGTGCTGATGCGCCACCGCGGGCGCCTGGAGATCAGCAGCGTGCCAGGCCATGGCAGCACCTTCACCTGCCATTTTGCAGTGGCGCAACAGGTCACAGGTAAGGTTTGAGGCCGTTCGGGCCACTTTGCAGCACCGATCAAGTGCTCACCCTTTGCTTTTGCCGCCCTAGCCGCTACATTTGATCCCTTGCGCCGGCTGGAGCCGGCACTTTTCTCATCTTCAAGACGGATCCCGTAAAAACTCCATCATGGACCCTTCCCCTGGTATCAGCCTCACCTCCCTGTTCGCCGATTTCGGCATGATCATTTTTGCTTTGGTTCTGGTGCTGCTCAACGGCTTCTTCGTTGCCGCCGAGTTCGCCATGGTCAAGCTGCGCGCAACCCGCGTGGACGCCATCGCCGAGCAGCACGGCTGGCGCGGCAGCATCCTGCGCAAGGTTCACAACCAGCTCGATGCCTACCTCTCTGCCTGCCAGCTCGGCATCACCTTGGCCTCGCTGGGGCTGGGCTGGGTGGGCGAGCCGGCCTTCGCGCACTTGCTCGAACCGCTGCTGGCCTACTTTGGCGTCGATACCCCTGAGCTGATCAAGGCCGTCTCGTTCTTCGTCGCCTTCTTCGTGATCTCCTACCTGCACATCGTGGTGGGTGAGCTGGCGCCCAAATCGTGGGCCATTCGCAAGCCGGAACTGTTGTCGCTGTGGACCGCGGTACCGCTGTACCTGTTCTACTGGCTGATGTACCCGGCCATCTACCTGCTCAATGCCAGCGCCAACACGATCCTGCGCATTGCCGGCCAAGGCGAACCCGGCCCGCACCACGAGCACCACTACAGCCGGGAGGAGCTCAAGCTGATCCTGCACTCCAGCCGCGGCCAGGACCCAAGCGATCAAGGCATGCGCGTGCTGGCGTCCGCGGTGGAAATGGGTGAGCTTGAAGTGGTGGACTGGGCCAACTCTCGCGAAGACATGGTCATCATCGACGCCCATGCCCCGCTCAAGCAGATACTGGCCCTGATCCGCCGTCACAAGTTCAGCCGCTACCCGGTGTACGACACCGAGCGCGAGGAGTTCACGGGCCTGCTGCACATCAAGGACCTGCTACTCGAACTCGCCGAACTCGAACACCTGCCTGAAACCATTGACCTGGAAGACCTGGCTCGCCCACTGGAGCGCGTTTCCAGGCACATGCCGCTGTCCCAATTGCTCGAGCAGTTCCGCAAGGGCGGTGCGCACTTCGTGCTGGTCGAGGAGGCCGATGGCAAGGTCATCGGTTACCTGACCATGGAAGATGTGCTGGAAGTGCTGGTGGGCGACATCCAGGACGAACACCGCAAGACCGAGCGCGGCATCCTGGCCTATCAGCCAGGAAAGCTGCTGGTGCGCGGCGATACTCCGCTGTTCAAGGTCGAGCGCTTGCTGGGCGTGGACCTGGACCATATCGAGGCAGAGACACTGGCCGGCCTGGTCTACGAAACGCTCAAGCGCGTACCCGAAGAAGAAGAGGTGCTCGAGGTCGAAGGGCTGCGCATCATCGTCAAGAAAATGAAAGGCCCCAAGATCGTGCTGGCCAAAGTGCTCAAGCTGGACTGAGCACATTGACGCCCTGCCCCGATCAAGCCCTGATCAGGGGTTGCCTGCGGTGTAGTCGGGCAACCCACTGATCGGCCGGTCGAACCGATAGGGAATCGACTCAAGCGCCAGCCCCACGTTGCGCTGAACCACGAAGTGCAGATGGGGCCCGGTGCTGTTGCCGGTGTTGCCCGACTTGGCCAACACCTGCCCTTGGCGCACACGCTGCCCGGACGCGACCACGATCGACCCGCGCATCAAGTGCAGGTACACCCCCATGGTGCCGTCAGGGTGCAGAATGCGGACAAAGTTGCCCGAGGGATTGTCCCCTCGCCCGCTCTGCTCGCTGCGCGTGCTCACCACTACCCCTTCGCGTGCCGCCACGATAGTGGTGCCCTCGGGCATGGCGATATCCATTGCATAGCGCCCCTTGGGCCCGAAGTGGCTGAACCTGCCATTGGGCCCTTGGCTCACACGAAACGGCCCACCTACCCATGGAAACGCATAGCGATAACCTTGTGGGCGCTTGCCAGGGTCGCCCATGGCCTGCAGCAGTGTGGAGCGGTAGTTGAGCAGCTTGCCTGGCTGGCCCCGGACGATGCTGAGCACTTGGGTCGAACGCGGCGGCAACAGACGCCGCACGGTCCGCGGCGCGTCGCCACCCTGCGCGTTAACCAGGTTATCCAGGCGCAGTTCCACCTGCACGGCGACCGGCAGTTCGTTGCGGGCCGAGAAGCTCACGCCGCCCTGGAACACGATCGCGTTGAGACGCACATCGTGTTCGTTGATCTCCACGGTGGACTCATCCACGACCGTGGGCTTGATGCCCGGGCCGGGTCGCTGCGCATAGGACACCCTTCCCGTTTCATCGGTGACTGGGTGCAGCGTCACGCCCAGGCTAGAGGCGCTGACCAGGGTTAACGCACATAGCAGCAAGCGTGAATGCATGATGGTGGCTTTTTGACAGTGAAGGACCTGTCCAAGCCTAGCAGCAGACACCCTGATCACCATGACAGTTGGTCGGATGCTGCTGGCCAGCTCGCTGTTGCGGCGGCCCGTCAGGCCCCTGGCGTGAAATGCTTCTGGGCAGTGCCGCGGGCGATCAAGCGGGACAGGTAGTCCAGCTTCTGGGCGTCTTGATCGACGAACTTGAACGTCAATTGCAGCCAGTCGCTGTCAGGCTTGGGCTCGAAGGCCGCCACCGCGTGCAGGTAACCATTCAAACGCGCGATTTCCGCGTTCTCGCCCTGCTCCAGGTTCAGCACAGCGCCTTCGAGCACTTGCGGCAGTGTCTCACTGCGCCGTACGACCAGCAGGGCTTCCTTCAAGCTCAAGGCCTTGATCACGCAGGCTTGCATGCCGCTCGCCAAACGCAGCTGGCCCTGGCCGCGACCGCTGGGTGCGGGTGTCGCTGCGCTGGCCTTGGCAGGGGTGGCGGCCGCCTTGGCAGGCACAGGTGCTGGCGCAGCTACCTTGACGGCTTCTGGCCGTCCAGCGGTCAGGGCGTTGAGCGAGTCGTTGGCGAACGCGGCATTGGCCCGCGCAGGCCCTGGGCTCATCAGGCTGTCGAGCTTGCCGATCTTGGCCAGGGCCTTCTTGACCTTGGTCAGCAACTGCTCGTTGGTGAACGGCTTGCCGACGAAGTCCGACACGCCGGCCTGAATCGCCTGGATGACATTTTCCTTGTCGCCACGGCTGGTCACCATGATGAACTGAAGGCCCTTGAGCTCAGGTTGCTGACGGCACCAGGTGAGCAGCTCCAAGCCCGACATTTCCGGCATTTCCCAGTCGCACAGCACCAGGTCGAATGCCTCTTTGCCCAACAGGGTCATGGCCTTGCGACCGTTTACGGCGTCATCCACGGTCATGCCCGGGAACGCGTTGCGCAGGCACTTACGGATCAGGTCACGGATAAATGGCGCGTCATCCACCACCAGCACATTCACTTTACTCATCGATACTCCTTCTGAACCCGACTAGCCTACTGCCATTTGCTGGCCACTTGCTACCACCTGTGTCACGCCGGGTCGTCTACAGCCGGTCGATGGTCTCTGGCACCTCCAGGCGTACTAACGAAAACGCCCGGCACAAGCCGGGCGTCGATGCTCGGAGAGAACTTTATTTATCGTCCGCTTCGGCTGGAACATTAGGTATTTCACCCTCGGCATTGGCGCGACCCTGCACCTCCGCTGTCATGCGCTTGAGGCCCATGTGGCGTACATCGGTGCCGCGCACCAGGTAGATCACCAGTTCGGAGATGTTGCGTGCATGGTCGCCGATCCGCTCCAGCGAACGCAGGACCCAAATCACACTTAGCACACGGGAGATCGAACGGGGATCTTCCATCATGTAGGTCACCAGCTCACGCAAGGCTGTCTTGTACTCACGGTCGATGGTCTTGTCGTATTGAGCCACTGACAAGGCCAGGTCGGCATCGAAGCGGGCGAAGGCGTCGAGTGCATCGCGCACCATGTTGCGCACCTGATCGCCGATGTGCCGCACCTCCACATAGCCCCGCGGCGATTCACCCTCCTCGCAGAGCTGGATGGCCCGCCGGGCGATCTTGGTCGACTCATCGCCGATACGCTCGAGGTCAATCACCGACTTGGAAATACTGATGATCAGCCGCAGGTCCGATGCTGCCGGCTGGCGACGCGCCAGAATACGCAGGCATTCCTCGTCGATGTTGCGCTCCATCTGGTTGATCTGCTCGTCGACCTCGCGCACCTGCTGAGCCAGGCCGGAATCGGCCTCGATCAGCGCAGTGACCGCATCGTTGACCTGTTTCTCGACCAGCCCGCCCATGGCCAGCAGGTGGCTGCGTACCTCTTCGAGCTCGGCGTTGAACTGCTGGGAAATATGATGCGTCAGGCTTTCTTTGTTGATCATGCTGTGGCTCCGCGAAGCTGCTGGCTGCGAGCTTCAAGTCGTTCGAGGCGTGCCCCTGCGCTGCGCCGAGTGCCTTTACGCGGCGAGCAGCAGTGCGCGGTGCTTCTTCAGCCATACCGGCCAGTGATGTAGTCTTCTGTCTGCTTCTTGGCGGGGTTGGTGAACAGGGTATCGGTGTCACCGAATTCCACCAGTTTGCCCATGTACATGAAGGCGGTGTAATCCGATACGCGGGCCGCCTGCTGCATGTTATGGGTCACGATGACAATGGTGAACTTGGTTTTCAATTCGTAGATGAGCTCTTCGACCTTGAGCGTGGAAATAGGGTCCAGCGCCGAGCAAGGCTCGTCCAGCAACAGTACCTCGGGCTCGACCGCAATGGTGCGGGCGATGACCAGGCGCTGCTGCTGCCCACCGGACAGGCCCAGCGCCGACTCGTGCAGACGGTCCTTGACCTCGTCCCACAGCGCCGCGCCCTTGAGGGCCCACTCGACGGCCTCGTCCAGGACACGTTTTTTGTTGATGCCCTGAATCCGCAGGCCATAGACCACGTTCTCGTAGATGGTCTTGGGGAAAGGGTTGGGTTTCTGGAACACCATGCCCACGCGGCGGCGCAGCTCGGCCACGTCCTCGCCCTTGCGGTAGATGTCATGCCCGTACAGGTTGACGGCGCCTTGCACACGGCAGCCGTCGACCAGGTCGTTCATGCGGTTGAAGGTCCGCAGCAAGGTGGACTTGCCGCACCCGGAGGGGCCAATGAACGCCGTCACGCGCTGCTTGGGAATATTCATGCTGACATCGAACAGGGCCTGCTTGTCGCCGTAGAACAGGCTCAGCCCAGGTACTTCGATGGCGACCGTTTCCTCGGCCAGGCGCAGGCCCTGTTTGCTGCGGCCCAGCGCGGACATGTCGATGCCGTGGGTAGGCGGTTGTTGCTGCATGGTCTTACTCCATTGGGTGCTGCCGGCGTATGGCCGCCAGCGGCACGTTGGGACGAAGCGGCCGCTTCGCGTCGGCGACGCCGCTTGAACGTTCGACGCCTGGCTCAGCTGTCGAGCGCCTTGTATTTCTCACGAAGGTGGTTACGGATCCACACGGCCGACAGGTTCAGTGTCGCGATGACCATCACCAGCAGCAATGCCGTTGCGTATACCAGTGGCCGCGCCGCCTCCACGTTCGGGCTCTGGAAGCCTACGTCGTAGATGTGAAAGCCCAGGTGCATGATCTTCTGATCCAGGTGCAGGTAGGGGTAATTGCCATCCACCGGCAGCGATGGCGCGAGCTTGACCACCCCCACCAGCATCAGCGGTGCGACTTCACCCGCAGCCCGGGCCACGGCCAGGATCATGCCGGTCATCATGGCCGGGCTGGCCATGGGCAGAACAATCTTCCACAGCGTTTCGGCCTTGGTGGCACCCAATGCCAGCGAGCCTTCGCGCAGGGTGCGCGGAATGCGCGCCAACCCCTCCTCGGTGGCCACGATCACTACCGGCACCGCCAACAATGCCAGGGTCAGTGACGCCCACAACAGGCCCGGCGTGCCCAGGGTAGGCGCCGGCAAGGCTTCGGCAAAGAACAGGCGGTCGATCGAGCCGCCCAGCACGTACACGAAGAAGCCCAAGCCGAAAACGCCGTAGACGATGGCCGGTACACCGGCAAGGTTGTTGACCGCGATGCGAATCAGGCGCGTCACCGGCCCCTGCCGGGCATACTCGCGCAAATAGACCGCTGCCAGCACGCCAAAGGGCGTGACGATCACGGCCATGATCAGGGTCATCATCACAGTGCCGAAGATAGCCGGGAATATACCGCCCTCTGTGTTGGCCTCACGCGGGTCGTCGCTGAGAAACTCCCACACCTTGGCAAAGTAAGCCCCCAGCTTGGCCAGGGTCGACATGCCGTTGGGCTGGATGGCATGGACCACCTTGCTGAGGTTGATCTCGACTTCACGGCCATTGCCATCGCGCGCGACCAGCGTGTCGCGGGCAAAATCTCGGTGAAGTGTGGTCAGGCGATCTTCGATGGCCGCGTAGCGGCTGTTGAGCTCGGCACGATCAGCCTCGATATCAGCCTGGGCCGCAGCGTCCAGCTTGCCTTCGAGCTCGAGCTTGCGCGCCTGCAGGCGCAACCGCTCCAGGCCATGGTTGATGGCACCGATGTCTTTCTTCTCCAGCGCCTGCAGCGTCTTGTTGAGCTCGCTGGCCCGGGCCAGCCGCGCTTGCAGCTCACCCCAGGCCGCTGCCCCTTCTGCCACCACCCGGCCTTGTTCCTTGACGCTCACCAGGTAGCCATAGAAGTTGCCCCACTCGCGCCGTTCCAGGGCCATCAGCTGCTCGGGGCGCTGCTGATCGACGAGCCAGTCGCCCACGACCCAGGTGAAGTCGCTGCCATTGAGGTCCCGGTTTCCGACCTTGATCAATTCGCGTGTCATGAACTCCGGGCCCTGGTCGGGCACTGGCAAACCGGCGCCCTTGAGGCGCGCACGCGGCACTTCTTCCTGCTGTACCACTTCGCCGATGACCGTCTGCTGGGCCTGGCCCGGCACGGCGTAGCTGGCCTGAATCAAATCGGCCGGCCAGAAATGCCCCAAGCCGCGTACTGCGATCACAGCCAGCAGGCCAACGGTCATGATCACCGCCATGGCCACGGCGCCGCCGCTCATCCAGACACCGGGGGCACCGCTCTTGAACCAGCCTTTGAGGGAATCCTTTTTCACGGATCGCTACCTTTCTATCAAAGCGACGAGTATTTCTTGCGCAGACGCTGGCGAATCAGCTCGGCCAAGGTGTTCATGACGAAGGTGAACATCAGCAGCACCAACGCGGCGAGGAACAGCACCCGGTAGTGGCTGCCCCCGACTTCGGATTCCGGCATTTCCACCGCCACGTTGGCAGCCAGCGTGCGCATACCTTCGAACAGGTTCATCTCCATCACCGGTGTGTTGCCGGTGGCCATCAGCACGATCATGGTTTCACCGACGGCCCGGCCCATGCCGATCATCAGCGCCGAGAAGATGCCGGGGCTGGCGGTCAGGATCACCACCCGGGTGAGGGTCTGCCAAGGCGTTGCCCCCAGCGCCAGGGAACCCAGCGTCAGGCTGCGCGGCACGCTGAAGACGGCGTCCTCGGCTATCGAGTAGATGTTGGGAATGACGGCAAAGCCCATCGCGATCCCGACCACCAGTGCATTGCGCTGGTCATAGGTGATACCCAGGTCATTGGTGATCCACAGGCGCATGTCGCCGCCAAAGAACCAGCTTTCAAGGTGTGGGCTCATGCCAAGGGCAAGCCAGCCGATGAGCAGAATGACCGGGATCAGGATCGCCGCCTCCCAGCCATCCGGTACCCGCAGACGAATGGATTCAGGCAGCCGGCTCCAGGTGAACCCTGCCAGCAGGATGCCGACCGGCATGAGCAGGAAAAGGCTGAAGACCCCTGGCAGATGGCCTTCCAGGTACGGCGCCAGGAACAGCCCCGCGAAGAACCCCAGAATGACCGTGGGCATCGCCTCCATCAGTTCGATTACTGGCTTGACCTTGCGGCGCATGCCAGGGGCCATGAAGTAGGCCGTATAGATCGCGGCGGCAATGGCCAGCGGCGCGGCCAGGATCATGGCGTAGAAGGCCGCCTTGAGGGTACCGAACGTGAGGGGCGAAAGGCTCAGCTTGGGCTCGAAATCGGTATTGGACGCGGTCGACTGCCACACGTACTTGGGCGCGTCATAATTCTCGTACCACACCTTGCCCCACAGCGCGCTGAAGGACACTTCCGGATGGGGGTTGTGCAGCTTCAATGGCAACAACCTGCCGGGCTCTTCGATCATGATGCGGTTGGCGCGCGGTGACAGGGCAAGGATACCCGGGCCCTGGGCCACGGACTCGACCAGGAGGGTACGGTGCGCCGTGCTGTGGAAAACACCCAGCTTGCCTTCTGCGTCCAGGGCGATGAAGCCCTTGCGACGCTCCTCGGCGTCGATCTGCACGATGGGCGACGTGCCCAACTGGAAGGTACGAATCTGCTTGAAACGAGACTCCCCGTCCGGGTCACGGGCCATGAACCACTGGGCCAGCCCACCGTGCGAGTCACCGATGATCAGTGAAATGCCGCCTACCAGCTGGGCAGTGGCCGTCACTTCGGTATCGGCGCTCTGCGCCAGGGAATAGCGCCCGTTGAGGCTCTTGTCGCGCAGGCTGAACACGTCGGCAGTGGCGCGACCGTTGATCACGTACAGCCACTGCTGGCGCGGATCGATGAAGATGTTCTTCACCGTTTCGGTCATTTGCGGCAACTCGATACGGGTCTGCTCGGTGGTGACTTCGGCGGTCAGCATGTTTTCGCTGCGCGTCAACGCGAGGACCTGCAGGTGCGCGCCCGTAGAGCCTGCCAGCAACAACGTGTCGCCATTGACACTGGCGCTGACGTGCTCCAGCGCCCGCGCCTGCTCATCCAGCACGAAAGGCTGTTCGCCATAGGGGTAGTCGATGGCCGGCGTAATAGTTTTCTTGTTGCCGGGGTAGGTGATCTTGTAGGTATGGGTGAACACCAACGCCTGGCCATTGGACAACCCCAGCATCACCATCGGGCTGCCTGGCTGGTCGGTACCGATCGAGGACACCTGTACGCCGGCAGGGATGGGCAAGTCGACGCGTTCGAGCGCTGCGCCGGTCTTGGTATCGAAGAACAGCACCTGGTCCTTGTCCGAAACCCGCATGCCGACCAGGTTCTGCTCCTCGAGGGCGATCATCAACGGCTTGCCCGCCTCCTCTTTGAGCCAGGCAGGCTGCAATGCCTGCCTGCTGGTCAGCTCGGCGCCCTGGAACAACGGCAGTACCACGTACGCCAGGTAAAAGAAGATCAAGGTGATCGCAGCCAGCACTGCCAGCCCGCCTACCAGCACGTACCAGCGCGTCAGGCGGTCCTTGAGCGCACGCAGGCGGCGCTTGCGCTGCAACTGCGGGGTGTTGAAATCGATGCGTGCAGGCTGGGAATCTTGGGTCATTGTGGAGTTGGCCAGATCATTCATGGGGCACACCCTAGCGGTCCCGTATGACAAAAACATGACAGTGCAGTGACGCACGAAAGCCCGAAGCACAGTGAGGCTGGCCCCGGGCTGGGAGTGCTGAAGAGGCTAGCCCAGCGGCTTGCCCCTGCAGGGTTCGATTACTGCTTGGCGACGTTGCCGGCGTGGGACAGGCCCAGGTCGGCCAGGGTCTTGTCGACGACTTTGGCAGGCAGCGGGATGTAGCCATCCTTGACGACCACCTGCTGGCCGGCCTGCGACAGTACCAGCTTCACGAACTCGGCCTCCAGCGGGGCCAGCGGCTTGTTCGGTGCCTTGTTGACGTAAACGTACAGGAAGCGCGAAAGCGGGTAGCTGCCGTTCAGGGCGTTGGTCTCGTTGTCCTCGACGAACTCGCCGCCGTCTTTCTTGGCCAGCGGCACGGTCCTGACGCTGGCCGTCTTGTAGCCGATGCCCGAGTAGCCAATGCCATTGAGTGATGAGCTGATGGACTGCACCACGGAGGCGGAACCGGGTTGCTCATTGACGTTGGGCTTGAAGTCCCCTTTGCACAGGGCTTCTTCCTTGAAGTACCCATAAGTGCCGGACACCGAGTTGCGGCCGAACAGCTGGATCGGCTTATTGGCGAGGTCGCCGGTTACTCCGGCATCGCCCCAGGTCTTGATCTCGGCCTTGCCACCACACAAACGAGTCGAGGAGAAGATGGCATCGACCTGGGCCATGGTCAGGCCCTTGATCGGGTTGTCCTTGTGCACGAACACCGCCAGGGCGTCGACCGCAACCGGGATGGCGGTCGGTTTATAGCCGTACTTCTGCTCGAACGCCTGCAATTCGACGTCCTTCATCTTGCGGCTCATGGGGCCGAGGTTGGCGGTGCCTTCGGTCAGCGCCGGTGGCGCCGTGGAAGAGCCCGCTGCCTGAATCTGGATGTTGACGTTCGGGTATTCCTTTTTGTAAGCCTCGGCCCACAGGGTCATCAGGTTCGCGAGGGTATCGGAGCCGACGCTGGAGAGGTTGCCCGATACACCCGTGGTCTTGGTGTAGGTCGGGATAGCAGGATCGACAGCGGCCACTGCGTTGGCGGTTGCAACGCCAGCGGCGGCAAAGGTAAGGGCCGCCATCAAACGCTTCAATTTCATGCCTTGCTCCTAGCTGGAATGGGGGTGCTGAGAGGGAACGGGGGCCAGTATCTGCAGCGCGCATGAACACGATATGACTTGATTGTGACAATTGGATGAAATGCCATCATCGTGTCGAAGCGCTGCCTGCAGGGAGCAAGTGTCAGTGGCCAAGGCAATTCAACGCTTGTTGGCGAGCAAGTACAGACCTACCGAAAAGCCGACCACGCACAGTACAGCCACATAGTAAGCGGGCGCCATGGGGCTGACCTTCAGAAGCCCGGTTACCGCCATCGGCGTCAGGCCGCCGAAGATGGCATAGGCAACGTTGTAGGAAAACGACAAGCCGCTAAAACGAACCGCAGCCGGGAATGCCTTGACCATCACATAGGGCACTGCGCCGATCACGCCCACGCACAAGCCGGTCACCGCATACAACGGGAACAACAGCTCCGGCCGCGTGGGCAAGCTGTGGTAGAACGCCCAGGAACTGACCAGCAACATCAGGCTACCGACCACGAACACACGGCCTGCACCGAAGCGATCGGCCAGGCTACCGGCGCCAATGCAACCCAGGCTTAACAATACGATCGCCAGGCTGTTGGCCTTGAGCGAGTCGGTAGGGCTGATGTGGTAGATGCTCTGCAGCAAGGCTGGTGTCATGAGGATCACCACCACGATGCCTGCCGAAAGCACCCAGGTCAGCAACATGGACAGCACGATGGGCCCGCGATGATCGCGCAGCACGGCCCGAAGCGGCAGCCCTTCGGCCAGGGCCTTGCGTTGCTGCATTTCTGCGAACACCGGGGTTTCATGCAGCCAACGGCGCAGGTAAACCGAAAACAGACCGAACACGCCGCCCAGCAGGAACGGGATTCGCCAGGCATAGCTGGCCACTTCTTCAGCGCTGTAGACGCTGTTGATCAAGGTCGCGACCAGCGAGCCCAGCAAGATACCGGCTGTCAAACCGGCAGTGAGCGTGCCGCAGGCATAACCGGTATTGCGCGCCGGCACGTGCTCCGAGACGAATACCCAGGCGCCTGGCACTTCCCCGCCGATGGCCGCCCCCTGGATCACCCGCATCAACAGCAACAGGATCGGCGCCCACAGGCCAATCTGCGCGTAGGTCGGCAACAGGCCCATGATCAAGGTGGGCAGGGCCATCATGAAGATGCTCAGGGTGAACATCTTCTTGCGGCCCAGCAGGTCGCCAAAATGCGCCATGATGATGCCGCCCAGGGGCCGTGCCAGATAGCCTGCGGCGAAAATGCCGAACGTCTGCATCAACCGCAGCCACTCGGGCATGTCGGCCGGAAAGAACAGCTTGCCAACCACGGTGGCGAAGAACACAAAGATGATGAAGTCGTAGAACTCCAGCGCACCGCCCAGTGCAGACAGTGAAAGGGTCTTGTAGTCACTGCGGGTCAGCGGCCGCGGGGCCTGCTCGATACTGCTCGGCGCGGAAGTCATCACGGTTATTCTCTTTATAGGGCAAGGCCACACGGGATGCGGCTTGTTCAAGGCGAAGGCGAAGATAGCAAATTGCCCGACACGGCTGAAAGCGACACGCAATCCTTACCGACCTGCAAGAACGCATGGTCGTCGCTCGCGTAGATGCTCTATATACTGGCGTTTCGTACGAAATGTGTCCTGCTAGCGTGGGATATTGTGCGAAAACACCGGTCACTATACTCAGACGGTTTCGAAGCATTTCCCACGGCCGTCCCGTCATACGAATCGGCGTAGTATGTTGTCAGCTGAATCGTTTACCGGCCTAAGCGCCGCATCCAAGAAAAGCGTCACGGGTCAGAGGCCCCCACCGCATGATTGAGCTCGAACAAGAAGATCCAATTCCGCAGGGCGACCTTGCTCTGCAGATCACCGCACTGCCACGGGAAACAAACGGCTTTGGCGATATCTTCGGCGGCTGGCTGGTCGCCCAGATGGACTTGGCAGGTACCGCCATGGCCAGCCGTGTTGCCGGTGGCCGCGTTGCCACCGTGGCGATAGATCGCATGGCGTTTCTGGTACCGGTGGCCGTGGGCGCACAGTTGTCTTTCTATACGCAGACGCTGGAGATCGGACGCAGCTCCATCCAGATGATGGTCGAAGTATGGAGCGACGATCCACTGTCCAGCGAATGGCGCAAGGTGACCGAAGCCGTCTTCGTCTTCGTCGCCATCGATGGCAGCGGCCGTACCCGTTCCGTCCCTCGTCGCTGAGGCCTGCCGGCGGTAAACTCATTGCCTGCGACCGGGTCCAAGGCCCACTGGCAACCAATGAGATGACGCAATGGCCACCTTCCAAGTATCGACCGAGCAACATGGCGAGCTTCACTGCTGGCGTATCCGCAGCAGCTTCGCTGAACTACTGATCGCCCGCCAGGGTGCGCAGGTCCTCAGCTACCAGCGCACTGGCGAGCCGCCATTGCTCTGGTTGAGCGACGAGGCCATTTTCCGCCAGGGGAAGTCGGTCCGGGCAGGGGCGCCTGTGTGCTGGCCCTGGTTCGGCAACCTGCAGCGCAACCCCGAAACCGTGCAGTCCATGTACCACGCTGAACACGCGCCAGCCCATGGGCTTGTCCGGACGCGTGACTGGCAATTGCTGGGCCTTGAGGAAGTGGGCGAAAGCCTGCGGATCGAGTTCGAAATGGCCGAAGCGCAAGGTGGGTTGCCCGGGTGGCCGCACACTGTGGAGCTCAAGCTGGTGGTCGTGCTGGACGCGGCGTTGACGCTGCAACTGACCAGCCGCAACCTTGGCGATAGCCCGGTCACCCTCAGCCAGGCCTTGCACAGTTACTTTGCAGTCAGTGATGTGCGCCAGGCCGAGGTCCACGGTGTCGAGGGTTTGTCTTACATCGAAACCCTGTCCGACTGGCAACAGCGCCATCAGGAGGGCGCGCTGGCGTTTAGCGGCGAGACGGACCGGATCTATCTGAATACGCCGCAAACGTTGAGTATCGTCGACCCGTCCTGGGGCAGGCGAATCATCCTGACCAGCAGCCGATCCCGTTCAGCGGTGATCTGGAACCCCTGGACCGCACGGGCCAAGGAATTGCCGGACATGGCCGATGACGGCTGGCAGCGCATGCTGTGCATCGAGACGGCGAACGTATGGGATGACGTGGTGCAGTTGCAGCCCGGAGCCAGCAGCTCGCTGGGGGTCAGGATCGATTGTGAAGTGATCTCAAAGGCCTAGTCCCACACACGCCTCAAAGATCGGCGTCCACCACTACCCTCACCTTCGCGGCGTCCAAGGCATAGGCCGCGTCGGCCAGGTCGTTGCTGACCTTTTCCACCTTCAGCGTGCCGCTGACCCACAGCGGTGCGTATATGTCATCGATCTTCAGCCCTTTTGGATAGCGCACCAAAACCAGCTGGTTAGGTGGCGGTGGCGGGACGTGGATACACGCGCCAGGGTAAGGCACCAGGAAGAACAGGGTGCTATTGCCCTTGGCATCGCTTTCAAGCGGCACAGGGTAGCCGCCCAGGCGAATGTCCTTGCCGTCCAGGGCGGGCACGGTTTTCGTCGAGTACATGACCGCAGGCAAGCCCTTGCTCTGCTTCAAGCCACCTTTGGCGGTGAAGGTGCCCATGGCCTCGGGGGAGTTATGGTCGATTTCAGGCATCTGCTCGAGCGCCTTCTGGTCCGACTTGGGCATCAGCTCCAGCCAGTCGGTCTCGGGCAATTCGGCATGGGCCAGGGAACTGGCCGACAACAGGAGGGCAATGAAGAAGGCACGCATGGAATGCTCGGCAACTCGGGATGAATTGCCGGCATTCTAACCAGTATTCAGCGTTTCTTGATGAATCCGTAGATCACCAGGAGGATGATGGCGCCTACCAGTGCACCAAAGAAGCCGGCTGCCTGACCTGCCTGATAGATACCAAGCGCCTGACCGCCATAGGTGGCCAACAGCGAGCCAGCGATACCGAGCAGGATGGTCATGATCCAGCCCATGCTGTCGTCGCCCGGTTTGATGAAACGAGCCAGCAGGCCGACGATGAGGCCGATGAAAATGGTTCCGATGATACCCATGGCAATCCCCTTGCAGTAAAGATGGAACACGCCAAAGCCTAGGCTGCGCTTTGGCGTGTTGCCACTTCAGAGGGCCCGCCGGATGCAGAAGTTCGAATTGACGCTCGATCAGTTGCCGATCAGCGCCTGCACTTGCGCAATCTTGTGCTCGAGCGTGGCCATGTCCTGGCACCGCAATGTGGCATGTCCGACCTTGCGCCCGGCCTTGAACGCCTTGCCATAGTGGTGCAGGTGGCAGTCGTCGATGGCCACGACCTGCTCCACTGGGGGAACTTCACCGATGAAGTTGAGCATGGCGCTTTCGCCGACCTTGGCCGTGGAACCCAATGGCAAACCGGCGATGGCACGCACGTGGTTTTCGAACTGGCTGCACTCGGCGCCTTCGATGGTCCAGTGCCCGGAGTTGTGCACGCGCGGTGCAATTTCATTGGCCTTGAGCCCGCCGTCGACCTCGAAGAATTCGAACGCCATGACCCCGACATAATCGAGTTGTTGCAACACGCGACCGACGTAGTCTTCAGCCAGCGCTTGCAGCGGGTGCGCCTGACTGGCGACCGACAGGTGCAGGATGCCGCTGTCGTGCGTGTTGTGCACCAGCGGGTAGAACCGTGTTTCGCCATCGCGGGCCCGGACAGCGACCAGCGATACTTCACCGGTAAAGGGTACGAAGCCTTCGAGCAGGCACGGCACGTTGCCCAGTTCGGCAAAGGTGCCTACCACGTCCTGCGCGGTGCGCAGGACTTTCTGGCCCTTGCCGTCGTAGCCCAACGTCCGGGTCTTGAGCACCGCTGGCAGACCGATGCTCGCCACTGCGGCGTCCAGGTCTGCCTGCGACAGGATGTCGGCGAACGCAGGGGTGGGGATCCCCAGGTCACGGAACATGCTTTTCTCGAACAAGCGGTCGCGGGCGATGCGCAGGGCCTCGGCACTTGGGTACACCGGCACGAACTGCGAAAGAAAAGCCACGGTCTCGGCCGGAACGCTCTCGAACTCGAAGGTAACCAGGTCAACCTGGTCGGCCAGCTGGCGCAGCTGCTCCTGGTCGCTATAGCCTGCGCGCAGGTGCTCGCCCAGAGAGGCGGCACAGGCATCAGGCGCCGGGTCGAGGAAGGCGAAGTTCATGCCCAGCGGAGTACCCGCCAGTGCTAGCATGCGGCCCAGCTGGCCGCCACCGATTACACCGATTTTCATGGGTTGAACCTCAAGCCTGACGCGGATCTGGGTTATCCAGCACGGTGTCGGTCTGTTCCGTGCGGAACTGCTTCAACGCCGCGTGGTACTGAGGGTGCTTGGCGCCGAGGATGCTGGCCGACAACAGCGCGGCATTGATCGCGCCCGCGCGGCCGATGGCCAGCGTGGCAACCGGCACGCCGGCCGGCATCTGCACGATCGACAGCAGCGAATCAACGCCTGAAAGCATCGACGACTGCACGGGCACGCCCAGCACCGGCAGGTGGGTCTTGGCCGCGCACATGCCAGGCAAGTGGGCCGCACCACCGGCACCGGCGATGATCACCTCGATGCCCCGGCCGTCAGCTTCTTCGGCGTACTGGAACAGCAGATCCGGCGTACGGTGGGCGGAAACCACCTTCACCTCGTAGGGAATGCCGAGTTTTTCCAGCATATCGGCGGTGTGGCTAAGGGTGGACCAATCGGACTTGGAGCCCATGATCACGCCAACCAGTGCACTCATCGTCGAGCCTCTCCTGCAAGCGCCTTCTGGCGCGCTAAAAGCAACAAGCCACGCAGGTGGACCGGCGTGGCTTGTCATACGGATTATGAATCGACCGGGTCGGCCGAAGGCGCAGGATTGTAGCGTATTCATGAAGGGAGCGCCCACCCCCATAAGCACATGCCGGATCAAAGGGCAAGCTGTCTCGCGGGACAAGTTTTTCCCGCTGCTGCCTAGGCGCTGCACGCTGAATGCTAGGGCCTTCAATCAATGACCCAGGCAGGTGCAAATGACTCTTCCACGCCTCTCAACGATCTCGCTTGCCCTTCTGTTCAGTGTGCAGGCATTGAACGCTTCGGCAGCCCGTTCACTGACCGTCAATGTCTATATTCATGACGACTTGGCCGACATGCAGGACGCTCAACTGCACAACGACTACTTCGAGCATTGGCTTAAGGAAATGCGCAGTTTCACCGATCACCCCATTGAAGTGATCTTTCAGCGAAACGTACCTCTTATCACCGATATCGCGTATGCAGGCATGCCGTCGTCGCAAATACTGGAAGTGTTTACCGACGGCGTCTATGAAAAAACGCGGCATGGCCCTTTTTCATTCGTGGACAAACACCTGCTGCTAACCCGCGACAGTTACGATCGAAGCGGTTTGAACTACAACGCTGGACTTGCCTACATGAAGCAGAACACGGCTATTTCATCAATCGCCGCGTATGGCGCCCCCGCCCATGAAATCGGCCACATGCTGGGCGCTACCCACGAAGATGCCGAACTTAAGTTCAACGGCTGGGTATGCGAAACCTACACTCACCCACGGGTACCCGCTCGCTCGAACTGCTATCGCTACAGCGACAAGAACCGCGCAACCATCGCGGATTATCTGAAATACAATTCAAACTGATGCCTCGCCTTGGACGCTGGTCGACTCCAGTTTGCGCCACAGCAAGCGCACGTTGGCCTTTCGGACCAAGGCGCAGCGGTACAGGCGAATTTCCAGCGGCACGTGCCACTGGCTGCCACCGCAGATCGCAAGTTCTCCACGCTCCAGTTCGCCGCGCATGGACAGTCGCGGTACCCATGCCACCCCCATCCCCTCCAGGGCCATGCTCTTGAGGCTGTCAGCCATGGCGGTTTCATAGACGGTGGTGTAGCGCAGATTGCGCTGGCGCAGCAGCAGGTTCACCGAACGGCCAAGGAAGGCGCCGGCGCTGTAGGCCAACAATGGCACGCTGGTTTCACCCTCCAGGGTGAACAACGGTTTGCCTTCGGCATCCACGGCACAAACGGGCAACATCTCGGTGGTGCCCATGTGCAGCGAGGGAAAGATTTCGGCGTCCATCTGCAAGGCTGCATCAGGGTCGTAGAACGCTAGCATCAGGTCGCAGCCGCCTTCCCTCAAGGCATGCACTGCATCGCCGACGTTGGTGGCAACAAGCCGGGTGGCAATGTTCAGCCCATCGTTGCGCAGCTGGGCCACCCAGCGCGGGAAGAAGCCCGACGCGAGCGAGTGCGCGGCCGCCACCTGAATCACTTCGCCCTGGCCACCCTCGAGATGATGCAAATGGCGAAGAATTTCGCTCAGTTGGTCGACAACCGTGCGGGCTGTTACCAAAAACAGCTGGCCCGCCTCTGTTAGCTCGATAGGGGTGCGGGAACGGTTGACCAGGGTAAGCCCCAAGGCTGCCTCCAGGCTACGAATCCGCCGGCTGAAGGCCGGCTGCGTCACGAAGCGCCGCTCCGCCGCCTGGGAAAAACTGCGGGTCGAGGCCAAGGCACTAAAGTCCTCCAGCCATTTGCTTTCTAGGTTCATTGGGCCGCTCCCCTGCCGTGCACCAAAATGGAACACGCTCGAAAATCAATCGGCGTCACATCTATCACTATGCCGTTTGTGCATAGGTTAGCGTGCAACAGCATTGGCCGCAAAAACACCTTAGGGCCTAGGATTGGCGCCATTCCGGCATGTGCCGGGTCAAACTCGAGATGATATTTATCATGTCCGCTGCTGCATCGTTCCGCGTCGAAAAAGATCTGTTGGGCACCCTTGAAGTTCCTGCCGATGCCTACTACGGCATCCAGACCCTGCGCGCTGCCAACAACTTCCACCTCTCTGGCGTCCCCCTGTCGCACTACCCCAAGCTGGTCGTGGCCTTGGCCATGGTCAAGCAGGCGGCTGCCGATGCCAACCGTGAGCTGGGCCACCTGAGCGATGCAAAGCACGCTGCCATCAGTGCAGCCTGCGCCCGTCTGATCAAGGGCGACTACCACGAGCAGTTCGTGGTCGACATGATTCAAGGGGGTGCCGGTACCTCCACCAACATGAACGCCAACGAAGTCATCGCCAACGTTGCGTTGGAGGCCATGGGTCACCAGAAGGGTGAATACCAGTACCTGCACCCCAACAACGATGTGAACATGGCGCAGTCGACCAACGACGCCTACCCCACCGCTATTCGCCTGGGCTTGCTGCTGGGCCACGACGCCCTGCT
Source organism: Pseudomonas sp. KCJK9111 (assembly GCF_046231935.1). Classification (NCBI taxonomy): domain Bacteria; kingdom Pseudomonadati; phylum Pseudomonadota; class Gammaproteobacteria; order Pseudomonadales; family Pseudomonadaceae; genus Pseudomonas; species Pseudomonas sp. KCJK9111. The sequence goes on from NZ_JBJJMO010000006.1 coordinate 89,280, forward strand.
GGCCAGCCTCGACAGCCTGATCCAGGCCTTTGCTGCCAAAGGTAAAGAGTTCGACCACGTACTGAAGATGGGTCGTACCCAGCTGCAGGACGCCGTGCCGATGACCCTGGGCCAGGAATTCCGCGCCTTTGCCACCACCATGACCGAAGACCTCAACCGTCTGCGCTCGCTGGCACCTGAGCTGCTCACTGAGATCAACTTGGGTGGCACAGCGATTGGCACCGGCATCAACGCCGACCCGGGCTACCAAGCTCTGGCCGTACAGCGTCTGGCAACCATCAGTGGCCAGCCGCTGGTACCGGCTGCCGACCTGATCGAAGCCACCTCCGACATGGGCGCCTTCGTACTGTTCTCCGGCATGCTCAAGCGCACCGCGGTCAAGTTGTCGAAGATCTGCAACGACCTGCGCCTGCTGTCCAGCGGCCCACGTACCGGCATCAACGAGATCAACCTGCCGGCTCGTCAGCCAGGCAGCTCGATCATGCCAGGCAAGGTAAACCCGGTGATCCCTGAAGCCGTGAACCAAGTGGCCTTCGCCATCATGGGCAACGACCTGGCCCTGACCGTCGCGGCCGAAGGCGGCCAGCTTCAGTTGAACGTGATGGAGCCGTTGATCGCCTACAAGATCTTCGACTCGATTCGCCTGCTGCAACGCGCCATGGACATGCTGCGCGAGCATTGCATCGTCGGCATCACCGCCAACGAACAGCGCTGCCGTGAACTGGTCGAGCATTCGATTGGCCTGGTCACTGCCTTGAACCCTTATATCGGCTACGAAAACGCCACCCGTATCGCTCGCGTTGCCCTGGAAACCGGCCGCGGTGTGCTTGAACTGGTGCGCGAAGAGAAGCTGCTGGACGACGCGATGCTCGACGACATCCTGCGCCCGGAAAACATGATTGCCCCGCGTCTGGTTCCGCTCAAGGCCTGACCAGCACGCTGTAACCGTCTCACCAGGTCGAGGGACTAGACACCTCTCAACCTTTCCTAAGCCCGGGCGCATGCTTCGGGCTTTTTTTTGCCCGCCCGGTGCCGGTTGGCAGGCATTGACGGCACTCGGCATACAACTTGCTCGGTAATGCGTCCCAGACCTACGGGACCACCCAGCATGCTGCACAGCCACCTGACCACCCTCAACGCGGTTTCGCTGATTCTCAACGTCTTCCAGGCTCAAGGCTGCGAAGCCTCGGAACTGCTGGCCGGGAGCGGCATAGGCCCAGCGGACCTTGGCCATGCCGATGCACGCATCACGACCCAGCAGGAACTGCAGGTCTGTGCCAATGCCGTGGCACGTCGGGAGGATATTGGCCTGGAGTTGGGCCAGCGCATGCGCGTGTCTTCCTACGGCATGCTGGGGTACGCGCTGCTGTCCAGTGCCACTTTGGGTGACGCCCTGAGCCTGGCATTGGAGTATCCGGCACTGCTGGGAACAGTTTTTACCTTGCGTCTGGTCGACGACGGCCACCGTGTCTGGCTCAGCGCCAGCGATTATCGGGACAGCCCTGCGCTCAGCGCTTTCAACGCCGAATTCTGCATGGTGTCGTTGAAGGTCATCTGCGACGACTTGCTAGGCCTCGATCTACCGCTGCTCGGGGCTCGCTTCGAGCACCTGCGCCCGGATTACCACGCGTGCTACAGGCGCATGTTCCAGTGCCCGACCACCTTCGCCTCCCATGACAATGCCTTTGCCTTCGAGCGGCACTGGCTAGACGCGCCACTTCCCCTGGCCGATCCGATCACCCACAAGGCCATGAAAGAGCGATGCCGACGCCTGAACCTCGAATTCACCGGCCGGCAGGCATGGCTGGGGCGCGTCCGCCAACTGCTTGTCAATCAACTGGAAGCGGCGCCGGGCCTGGAGGGCCTGGCACGGCAGATGAACTGCTCGTCCCGTACGCTTCGCCGTCATTTGCAGGCGCTGGGCAGCAGCTATCAGCAATTGCTCGATGAGTTGAAGTTCGAACGGGCCAAGGAACTGCTCGCCGACGGGCACATGCCGATCCACCGCATTGCCGAAACGCTTGGGTACAGCGAGACGGCCAGTTTCCGTCATGCCTTTGTGCGCTGGAGTGGCGTGGCGCCGACGCGGTTTCGTGGCTGACCCTGCTGCTAGGCCCAGGGTAACTGCCGCGAAGAGGAAGGTGTTCGACGTTGGCCATATCTATCCTCTTTTGGCCGATTCGGACGTTCTCGCTAAGCGGCCCCGTTCGTGACAATGGATGCACGCCAGTACCCACCGGAGAACAACAATGCTGACGATCTATTCCGATGATCACCGTCTGCACCATGGCCGCTGCGAGCTGATCGACGGCAAGCTCATGCCTTGCTTCGAAATGCCCTCGCGTGCCGATCACGTCCTGGCCCAGGTACGCAAACGCGAGCTGGGTGAGGTCAGAGGCCCTGACGATTTTGGCCGTGCGCCGTTACTGCGCGTACACAGTGCCGACTACCTCGACTTCTTCGAAGGTGCCTGGGCGCGCTGGGCAGCCATGGGCCAGGAGGGCGATCTGCTTCCCTATACCTGGCCTGCTCGCACGTTGCGGGCGGTCAAGCCCACCGGGTTGCACGGTGAGCTGGGTTACTACAGTTTCGATGCAGGCGCGCCCATCACGGCAGGCACCTGGCAGGCCGCCTACAGCGCAGCCCAGGTCGCGCTCACGGCGCAAGCGGCCATCGAGCAGGGTGCCCACGCCGCGTTCGCATTGTGTCGTCCACCGGGGCACCACGCGGCAGGCGACGTCATGGGGGGCTACTGCTACCTGAACAATGCAGCCATCGCTGCCCAGGCCTTCCTCGACCAAGGGCGAGCAAAGGTGGCCATCCTCGACGTGGACTACCACCACGGTAATGGTACCCAGGACATTTTCTATAGCCGCGCCGATGTTTTCTTCGCCTCCATTCATGGTGATCCTCAGGATGAGTTCCCCTTCTTCCTGGGCTATGCCGACGAAACCGGAGCCGGTGCCGGCGAGGGCTGCAACATGAATTATCCGCTACCGGCAGGCAGTGACTGGTCGACCTGGCGGGCAGCTCTGGAAGACGCTTGCGAGCGCATCGCCGCGTATGAGCCGGAGGTAGTGGTGGTATCGCTGGGGGTGGACACGTTCAAGGACGATCCGATCTCCCAGTTCAAGCTCGACAGTCCTGATTACCTGGAGATGGGCAAGCGCATCGCGCAGCTCGGCAAGCCCACCCTGTTCGTGATGGAAGGTGGCTATGCCGTGGAAGAAATCGGCATCAACGCCGTCAACGTGCTCGAAGGCTTCCAACGCGCACAACCCGGAGCTCGATAATGGCCACCTTCAAACAGCTACTCGCCCCTCTCGTTGCTGCGGTACTGTGCACAAGCACCCTGCCCGCACAGGCCGAACAGCGCACGCTGCGCGTGTACAACTGGTTCGATTACATTACCCCGCAGACGCTGACTGACTTCCAGAAGGACAGCGGTGTGAAGCTGGTGTATGACATCTTCGATACCAATGAAGCGCTGGAAGCCAAGTTGCTGACCGGCAACTCTGGTTACGATGTGGTGGTGCCATCCAACGTGTTTCTGGCCAAGCAGATCGAGGCCGGCGTGTTCCAACCGCTCGATCGCAGCAAGCTGTCGAACTGGCAGCACCTGGACCCGGCCCTGATGAAGCTGATCGAGGCCAACGACCCGGGTAACAAGTTTGCCGTGCCGTACATGTACGGCACCATACTGATCGGCTTCAACCCGGCCAAGGTCAAGGCTGCGCTCGGCGACAATGCGCCGGTGGACAGTTGGGACCTGATCTTCAAGGAAGAGAACATTGCCAAGCTCAAGCAATGTGGCGTGGCCCTGCTCGACTCGCCTTCGGAAATTCTGCCGCTGGCCCTGCAATACCTGGGCTTACCACCCAACAGTGACAAACCGGCCGACTACAAGAAGGCCGAGGCGCTGATGCTGAAGATTCGCCCGTATATCACCTACTTCCACTCCTCGAAGTACATGGCAGACATCGCCAATGGCGACATCTGCGTAGCAGTGGGCTACAGCGGCAGCTTTTCTCAGGCCGCCAACCGCGCCCGCGAAGCCAAGAACGACGTGGTGGTGGACATGCGCCTGCCCAAGGAAGGCGCACCGATCTGGTTCGACATGCTGGCGATACCGAAAAACGCGGCCAACCCGGAAGACGCCTATACGTTCATCAATTACCTCCTGCGGCCGGAGGTGATTGCGCCGATCAGCGACTTTGTCGGGTACCCCAACCCGAACAAGGATGCGACCAACAAGGTGAACCCAGCGATTCGCAACAATCCCAACCTGTACCCGACGGCAGAGGCAATGACCAAGCTGTACACCCTCAAGCCATTGGCGCGAGATGCAGAGCGTGCGCGGACCCGCGCATGGACCAGAATCAAGTCCGGGACCTGAGTCGCCTGCTTCGCGGGTAAACCCGCTCCCGCAGGTACAGCGCTGACCTTGAGTGCTGTGCAGAACCTGTTGGAGCGGGTTTACTCGCGAAGTGGCCGCCAAGCCTTGCGCAGTTTCATCAAGGCCTCGGCAATTTCCCCTTCCGGCACCGCTGCAAACCCCAGCACCAGCCCTGCCCGCTTATCCACAGGCACCTCGCTGTCCGCCAACCAGAAACTGCTCAGCGCCGTCACTTCTACGCCCACCGCTTCAGCCTTGGCTACCAGTTCCTGCTCACGCGCTAAGTTATCCACATCCACCTTCACATGCAGCCCGGCCGCCACTGCCGGCATGGCACCCAACCCGGGAATATCCACAGGCCAGCCGGCCTTGAGCACATTGCGCCGGCTCAACGCCGCCTTGCGCATGCGCCGTATATGCCGCTGAAAGTGCCCACGGGCCATGAACTCGGCCATCACGCACTGGCTGCTGACCTCGGAATGCCGCACCGCCAACGCCTTGCCCTGGCTGAACGCTTGGGCCAGCGGCGGCGGCAGCACCAGGTAACCCAGGCGCAGCGCCGGGAAGGCGATTTTGCCAAAGGTGCCGACATACAGCACCCGCCCGTGCGGGTCGAGCGCTGCAAGCGGGGCCAAGGGCGCGCCACGGTATCGGTACTCACCGTCATAGTCGTCCTCGATAATCCAGGCCTCGTTACGCTCGGCCCAGGCCAGCAGTGACAGGCGACGCGCCAGGCTCATGGTCACCCCGGTCGGGTACTGATGAGCAGGCGTCACGTAGGCCAGCCGGCACTCCTCCAATTGCGCTAGCCGAGTGCAATCCATCCCCTCTTCATCCACCGGTACACCACGCACCCGGCCACCCGCCAGTGCGAAGGCATGACCGGCTGCCCGATAGCCCGGGTTTTCCACAGCCACACCGTCGCCTGGCTGCAGCAGCAACTGTGCACAAAGGCTGATGGCCTGTTGTGCACCACTGGTGATCACAATTTGTTCAGCCATGCAACTCAGCCCACGCGAGCGTCGCAAGTAGGCAGCGATGAGTTCGCGCAGCATCGGCTCGCCCGCCGGATCGCCATAACCCAGTTGAGCGGGGCTCGGATGACGCCAGAAACCCGCCTGCAGCTTGGCCCAGACGTCAAACGGGAACAGGTCGAATGCGGGAATACCGACGCGAAAAGCACGGGGCTGACCGCTTCTTGGGGGCGGTAAATGGTTGGTTTTCAGCCGCTGCAAAGCGTCACTAAAACGCCGATTGCTGGATAAATCCTCAGTATCATTTACTGAAAATGTGGATAAACCTGTTGATAAACCATGGGATAACCCTGTGGGTACTTGTGTGGATAGTTTCGGTAGCCGGCTTACGTAGGTGCCATCACCCACCCGGCTTTCGATGTAGCCCTCGGCGTACAACTGGTCATAAGCCCGCACCACACTGTTGCGTGATAACGCCAGCATGGTGGCCAACTCACGGGTGGCCGGCAGCCGGGTTCCGCTGCTCAAGCGCCCATCCAGCACCCGCGCTCGCAGCGCCTGGTACAGCTGCTGGCTAAGCCCGCGATGGCGATCCAAGGCGATCCCGGAAGGGTCGAAAGGCAAAACGAGGGGGCTATCACTCATGGTATTGGACCTATCAAAACAGGCAGTAATGGCTCTTACCCAGAACCAATAGCCTGGCTAGGATGGCACCGTTGCACAAGGAAACCGAGCATGTACAACAGCAAACCCCACCAGGAACACGACCTCGGCCGCCTGCACCAGCATATGCTCGATACCCGCCTGGCCGTGCTGGTCAGCCAAGGAGAACAAGGCCTGTTGGCCACACACCTGCCGGTGCTGGTCGATACCGACGAAGGCAAGTTAGGCACCGTCTATGCGCACCTGGCACGGGCCAACCGCCAATGGCAGGACCTGGCACAAGGTGGCGAAGCCCTGCTGGTCTTCCCCGGCGCCGATGCCTATGTCAGCCCCGGGTACTACCCAAGCAAAGCCGATAACCCCAAGGTCGTACCGACCTGGAACTACCTAGCCGTACACGCCTACGGTCCGGCCGAGATAATCCAAGACCCAGCAACATTGCTGACTATCGTCAGCCGCCTGACCGAGCGCCACGAACAAGGCCGCAACGAGCCATGGAGCGTCACCGACGCCCCGGCTGACTACCTCGACGGCATGCTCCGCGCCATCATCGGTATCCGCCTGCCCATCGCCCGCCTGCAAGGTGCGCGCAAGCTCAGCCAGAACCGCTCCGAGCAAGACATCGCCGGCGTGCGCGAAGGTCTGACCGCCAGCCCCGATCAACTGGATAACCAACTCGCAGCGCACATGCGCCAGCTTTGAAGGAATAGCCCCATGCCCAGCGTTACCCTGCGCCCTGTCACCGCTCAAGATCACGCCGCCTGGCACGCCTTGTGGCAAGCCTACCTGCACTTCTACGAAACCAAGTTGGCCGATAACGTCAGCCTGAGCACCTGGCAGCGCCTGCTCGACCCGAGTGAGCCGACCCATTCGGCACTGGCCTGGGTGGATGGCAAGGCGGTGGGGATGGTCAATTTCATCTACCATCGTTCCAACTGGAGCATCGAGAATTCCTGCTACCTACAGGACCTGTACGTCGACAGCGCGCAGCGTGGTCTGGGCGTTGGTCGCCAGCTGATCGAGCACGTCTACACCACAGCCAAGGGCGATAACTGCATCAAGGTGCACTGGCTGACCCACGAAACCAACGCCACCGCCATCAGCCTGTATCAGCAGGTTGCCGAGCGCTCGGGCTTTATCCAATTTCGCAAAGGCTTGTAGGCTGAACATGACAGACGCATTGAACTGGAAACCCGCCGCAACGCCCCAGGCCGAGCCCATCGAGGGCCGCTTCATCCGCCTGGAAAAGCTCGACCCTGCGCGCCATGGCGACGACCTCTGGGAAGTGCTGCAGGGCCCAACCGCCGACCCGGTGCTATGGGACTACCTGCCTTATGGCCCGTTCACCGAGCGTGCCGCCTTCGACCGCTGGCTGGACGGCAACGCCGCAGGCCACGACCCCCTGTTCTACACCGTCATCGACCGCACCACCGGCCAGGCTCAGGGCATTCTCAGCCTGATGTCGATTGTGCCCGACCACGGCCGCATCGAAATCGGCCACATCGCCTTCGGCGCCGCCATGCAGCGCACCCCCAAGGGCACCGAGGCGGTGTACCTGCTGGGTAAGCTGAGCTTCGAACTGGGCAACCGCCGGCTGGAGTGGAAGTGCAACAACGCCAACGCCCGCTCCAAGCGTGCGGCAGAGCGGTTTGGTTTCACCTTCGAAGGGGTGTTCCGCAAGCACTTGGTGGTGAAGGATCACAACCGCGATACGGCCTGGTATTCAATTACCGATGATGAGTGGCCGCAGGTGGCTACCGGGTTTGAGCGGTGGTTGAGTGATGAGAATCAACAGCCAGAGGGCCAAGTAGAAACCCTCGAGGCTTGCCGCAAAGACTGATTTTTGCGCTGGCTTCACCGGCCCTATCGCCGGCAAGCCAGCTTCCACAGGATTAACTCGATGTCGGAACCTGCGGCGATCCTATGGGAGCGGGTTACCCGCGAAGAGGCCGGTGAATCCAGCAAGAAAAAGGGGAGCATCCGCTCCCCAGGGGTAAACCGCTTGTAGATGAAGGCCTGAATCAGCCCTCGATCTCGATCAGGATTTCACCCGGCGTGACACGGTCGCCCTTGGCCACGTGGATTGCCACGACCTTGCCGGCGATAGCCGCCTGCACTTCGGTCTCCATCTTCATGGCCTCAGTGATCAGCACGGCCTGGCCGGCCTTGACCATGTCCCCTTCCTTGACCAGCACATCGACAATGTTGCCGGGCATGTTGGTACTCACGTGACCCGGCTCGCTAGCCTGCTTGCGCTTGCTGCCGCCGCCGCCAACGAACTCGTTGAGGGGTTCGAACACCACTTCTTCCGGCATGCCGTCGATCGACAGGTAGAAGTGGCGCTTGCCTTCGGCTTTCACACCAACGCCAGTGATGTCGACGCGGTAGGTTTCACCGTGCACGTCGATGACGAACTCGGTCGGGACGCCTTCACCGCCTGGCGCAGAAACGGCGCCAGCCTCCGGAATTGGCAACAACGCTTCCGGGGTAAGGGTGCCGGCTTCGCGTTCTTCGAGGAACTTGCGACCAATGTCCGGGAACATGGCAAAGGTCAGCACGTCCTCTTCGCAACGGGCCAAAGCACCAATGTCGGCACGCAGCTTGGTCATCTCTGGCTTGAGCAGGTCGGCCGGGCGCACGTCGATCACTTCTTCGCTGCCGATCGCCTGGCGGCGCAGCTGCTCGTTGACCACGCCAGGGGCTTTACCGTAACCGCCTTGCAGGTACAGCTTCACTTCGTTGGTGATGGTCTTGTAGCGCTCGCCGGCCAGCACGTTGAAGAACGCCTGGGTGCCAACGATTTGCGAGGTCGGCGTCACCAGCGGCGGGAAGCCGAGGTCTTCACGCACACGCGGGATCTCTGCCAGCACTTCGTTCATGCGATTGAGCGCGCCCTGCTCTTTCAGCTGGTTGGCCAAGTTGGAAATCATGCCACCCGGCACCTGGTTGACCTGCACGCGGGTATCCACGGCGGTGAACTCGCTTTCGAACTGGTGGTACTTCTTGCGCACGGCGTAGAAGTACAAGCCGATTTCCTGCAGCAGTTCCAGGTCCAGGCCGGTGTCGAACTCGCTACCCTTGAGCGCAGCAACCATCGACTCGGTACCCGGGTGGCTGGTGCCCCAGGCGAAGCTGGAGATGGCGGTATCGATGTGGTCGGCGCCGTTTTCCACAGCCTTGAGCTGACACATGGCAGCCAGGCCGGCGGTGTCGTGGGAGTGGATAAACACCGGCAGCGATTGCTCGGCTTTGAGCGCCTTGACCAACTCGCCCGTGGCAAACGGGGTCAACAGGCCGGCCATGTCCTTGATGGCGATCGAGTCGCAACCCATGGCCTCCATTTGCTTGGCCTGGTTCACGAATGCCTCGATGGTGTGCACCGGGCTGGTGGTGTAGGCGATGGTCCCCTGGGCGTGCTTGCCCGAGGCTTTGACCGCCTCGATGGCCACACGCAGGTTACGCACATCGTTCATGGCGTCGAAGATGCGGAATACGTCGATGCCATTGACGGCGGCCTTGGCGACGAATGCCCTGACCACATCGTCGCTGTAGTGACGGTAGCCCAGCAGGTTCTGGCCGCGCAGCAGCATTTGCAGGCGCGTGTTGGGCAGTGCTGCACGCAGTTTGCGCAGACGCTCCCACGGGTCTTCCTTCAGGAAGCGCACGCAGGCATCGAAGGTGGCGCCCCCCCAGACTTCCAGCGACCAATAACCGACCTTGTCGAGTTTCTCGCAGATCGGCAGCATGTCTTCGGTGCGCATACGGGTGGCCAGCAGAGACTGGTGGGCGTCGCGCAGGATCGTATCGGTTACGTGAATCTTCTTGGACATTGTTATCTCCTCGTCGCGGCAAGCTTCACGCCTCAGCCGGCCTGCACAGACGCGTTGGCGCTGGCTGGCAATCTGGGTTTCGCAGCTTGCAGCTGTATTCAAATGCCTGCGTGGGCGGCGATGGCGGCAGCGATGGCCAGGGCCAGCTCTTCGGGTTTGCGCTTGATCGAATAATTGGTCAGTTCCGGGTGGGTCTCAACAAAGCTGGTATTGAACTGACCGCTACGAAATTCCGGATTACGCAGGATTTCCTGGTAATACGCCGCAGTGGTCTTGACCCCTTGTACACGCATGTCATCCAAGGCCCGCAGGCCGCGATCCATGGCCTCTTCCCACGTCAATGCCCACACCACCAGCTTCAGGCACATCGAGTCGTAGAACGGTGGAATGGTGTAGCCGGTGTAAATGGCGGTATCGGTACGCACACCGGGGCCACCTGGCGCGTAATAACGAGTGATCTTGCCAAAGCTGGGCAGGAAGTTGTTCTTCGGGTCTTCGGCATTGATGCGAAACTGCAGGGCGTAACCACGGTGCTGGATATCTTCCTGCTTCACCGACAGGGGCAGGCCCGATGCGATGCGGATCTGCTCACGCACGATATCGATACCGGTAATTTCCTCGGTGATGGTGTGCTCGACCTGCACGCGTGTGTTCATTTCCATGAAATACACTTCGCCATCGGCCAGCAGAAACTCAACGGTACCGGCGTTCTCGTAGTCCACCGCCTTGGCTGCACGTACTGCCAAGTCGCCGATGTACGCGCGTTGCTCTGGGGTAAGTTGCGGGCTCGGTGCAATTTCGATGAGCTTCTGGTTACGGCGTTGGATGGAGCAGTCGCGCTCGAACAAGTGCACGACATTGCCGAAGCTGTCGCCGAGAATCTGCGCCTCGATGTGCTTAGGGTTGACGATGCACTTTTCCAGGAACACTTCCGCCGAACCAAATGCCTTGGTGGCCTCGGAAATCACGCGCGGGAAGTTCTGCTCCAACTCTTCGCGACTGTTGCAGCGGCGAATACCACGGCCGCCACCACCCGACGTCGCCTTGAGCATTACTGGGTAACCAATACGATCGCCTTCACTGAGCGCCTCGTGAATGTCGGCGACGTTGCCCTCTGTGCCTGGGGTGACCGGAACGCCCGCGGCGATCATGGTGCGGCGCGCTTCGGTCTTGTCGCCCATGCGGCGAATGACGTCGGCAGCAGGCCCGATGAACTTGACCCCGCGCTCGGCGCAGATCTCGGCCAACTCCGCATTTTCCGAGAGAAAGCCATAGCCAGGGTGCAAGGCATCGCAGCCCGTTTCCACTGCCAGGTTCACCAACTTGCGAGGATTCAAATACCCGGCCAGTGGCTCTGCGCCAATGCTGTACGCTTCGTCTGCACGCTTCACATGCAGCGCATGCCGGTCGGCGTCGGAAAAGATCGCTACCGAGCGGATGCCCATTTCGGCGCAAGCGCGCACGATCCGAACTGCAATTTCACCTCGGTTGGCGATCAGGATTTTTTTTATCACTGGATTCTTCCCAAAGCCGTATGAACAGTCGACACGGTTCTGCCGGTCGGCGCGTGGCCTGTTGTTGTTTGGCCAGTCGCAGATTCACCCTAGCGCTGTAGGTCGATAAACAAAAATCAATATTTGTTAGGGGCAGTATTAGCAAAAGCTTATAGTGAAGTTACAAGGTATTGCCGACGAGTCGAATAAAATGCGTAAGTCCTTGATGCGTATGACATTGCGTCAATTGCAGGTCTTCAATGAGGTGTGTGATCTTCGCTCATATAGCCGCGCGGCCGAAGAGATGGCGCTCACGCAACCCGCCGTTAGTCTACAGATCCGTCAACTCGAAGAGCTGATAGGCCAGCCATTGTTCGAATACGTGGGCAAGAAGTTGTACCTCACGGAAGCCGCCGAAGCGCTGCAACGGGCCAGCCACGACATCTTCGGGCGTCTGGAGAGCCTGGATATGCAGTTGTCGGACATGCAGGGGTCGTTGCAAGGGCAGCTGAAGCTGGCGATCGAGTCCAGCGCCAAGTATTTCGTGCCGCATCTGTTCGCGGCATTCAAGCGGCGGCACCCGGAAGTCAACCTGACCTTGACCGTGGTCAACCGGGCACAGGCCATCAGGCGGCTGTCCGATAACCGTGATGACCTGATCATCATGTCCATGGTGCCGCAGGACATGGGGCTGGACTTTCTGCCGTTCCTGAACAACCCGATCATCGCCGTCGCGCCGCCTGAGCATGCCCTGTGTAGGTTGCCGCGGCTGCGCCTGCAAGACCTCGAGCCCCATACGCTGTTGATACGCGAACAAGGCTCAGGCACCCGCAAGGCTTGCGAGGAGTATTTCAAGGAAAAGCGCGTGCATTTCACCCAAACCCTCGAAGTGGCTTCGGCCGATGCCCAGCGTGAATGCGTAATAGCCGGGTTGGGTATCGCGTTGTTGACCCGCCATGCCGTGAACATGGAGCTGGCCACGGGAAACCTGGTAGAACTGCCCGTCGAGGAGTTGCCGCTGTACCGCAGCTGGTGCGTCGTTCAATCCAAGGCCAAACGGCAATCGCCGGTCGCACTCGCCTTTCAGGCCTTCATACGCAGCGAGCGGTCATTGATCAGCGCATTGGTCGAGCGTTTTTCAGGTCAGTCGTCGCTGCTGCCTGCCAGGCAGTGAGCCCCTCGAAGTCAGGATAATCAGCGACATCACGCAAGAGTTGCCGTTGGTCACAGTAGCTTTCGATGGCGCGGCGGTACTCCATGCGTCGCTGGTCCTTTTCCTGCTGTTTGCGAGCCTTGGCGTTGGGTTGGTAGATGCCGTCGTGGTCACGAGCCATTGACTGATTCCCGGAGAGGATGCGGAAGGCTCAGAATGACCCGATGGTTTTACCGTTTGAAGGCGCGGTGATGACAGCGTCGTGAACGATGATGGCGCCGATCCGCAGAACCGAAGCAGGCTTCAGTCGTCATGGGCTTTGATCGACTTGGGCGACAGTCGCAGGCTACGCAGGCTGCGCTTGACGCTCTTGAGGTGATTGACCAGGCTTGGACCGCGCGCCATGGCAACGCCCATGGCCAGCACGTCGATGACCACCAGGTGAGCAATGCGCGAGGTCAGAGGCGTATAGATCTCGGTGTCTTCATGAACGTCGATGGCCAGGTTGACCGTGGACAGTTCGGCCAGCGGGGTCTGGCTGGGGCACAACGTGATCAGGTTGGCGCCGCTTTCACGGACCAGGTTGGCCGTGATCAGCAAGTCCTTCGAGCGGCCTGATTGCGAAATGCACACCGCTACGTCGCCAGGCTTGAGCGTCACGGCGGACATCGCCTGCATGTGCGGGTCGGAGTACGCCGCCGCGCTAAGCAGCAAACGGAAGAACTTGTGCTGGGCATCGGCTGCCACGGCCCCGGACGCGCCGAAACCATAGAACTCCACACGCTGCGCCTGCGCCATGGCGCTGACGGCCTGCTGAAGCGCCTGTGGGTCAAGGTGCTCGCGCACCTCCATCAAGGTATGCAGGGTCGTGTCGAAGATCTTGAGGCTGTAATCGGCGACGGAGTCGTCTTCATGAATGGCAAACTGCCCAAAACTGGCCCCGGCAGCCAGGCTCTGCGCCAGTTTCAACTTCAGGTCTTGAAACCCCGAGCACCCGATGGCCCTGCAGAAACGTACGATGGTCGGTTCACTGATACCGACGCTATGTGCCAGGTCGGCCATCGAACTGTGCATGACGGCGGCCGGGTCCAGCAGCACGTGATCGGCCACTTTCAGTTCCGATTTGCGCAGCAGGTGGCGCGATTGGGCGATATGTTGCAACAGATTCACGGGCTGGACTCGGTTATGATCGGCTGGCCGGGTTGTAGCTTTCTTGTAGTTATACTACATGGACGGCAACCCGCCCAGTTAAACGAACGAGGAGCGTGGTGGTTTGACTATTCCTTGCGACATTCTGGTCTTTGGCGGCACGGGCGACCTGGCCCTGCACAAGTTGCTGCCCGCGCTCTACCACTTGTTTCGTGACAATCGCCTCGACCCTGCCGTGCGGGTAATCGCCCTGGCTCGGCGCCCTCTGCCGCGCAGTGATTACCTCAAGCTTGCAGAGCGGCATTGCCGGGCACAGATCGCTCTTCGCGACTTTGACGAAGACATCTGGCGACGCTTTTGTGCCCGGGTCGACTACTTCGCGATGGATGCCACCCAAAGTGCTGATTTCGTTCGGCTGGCACGCTACCTGGGCGAGCCCGGGGGCTTGATGCGCGTGTTCTATCTCGCCACCGCGCCTTCGCTGTTCGCGCCCATTGCCAGCCATTTGCATACCGCAGGGCTGGCCGACAGCGAAGCGCGTATTGTGCTCGAGAAACCGATCGGGCACTCCTTGTTGTCGGCCACTGCCATCAATGAAGCGATTGGAGCGGTGTTCGAAGAGCGGCAGGTGTTCCGTATCGATCACTACCTGGGCAAGGAAGCCGTCCAGAACCTTATGGCCTTGCGCTTTGCCAACGCACTCCTTGAGCCGGTGTGGCGCAATGGGCAGGTCGATCACGTGCAGATCAGTGTCGGTGAGACCTTGGGCGTGGAGAACCGGGGTGGCTACTACGACCGAGCAGGGGCCATGCGCGACATGCTGCAGAACCATCTGCTCCAGCTGCTCTGCCTGGTGGCCATGGAGCCGCCTGCGCAGTTCGAAGCCGAGGCCGTGCGTGATGAGAAAGTGCGAATTCTCCGAGCGCTTCAGCCGATTACCGGACAAGACGTCCAGGAGAAGACTGTTCGTGGCCAGTACGGCGCCGGATATATCGGCGGTCAGGAGGTAGGCGCGTATTACTTTGAAAAGGACGTCGATAACGACAGTGATACCGAGACCTTCGTCGCCATCGAAGTGCACATCGACAACTGGCGCTGGGCTGGCGTGCCCTTCTACTTGCGCACGGGCAAGCGCATGGCCCGGCGCTCCTCGCAGATCGTCATCCAGTTCAAACCTGTACCGCATGCGCTGTTCGAGGGTGGCCAGGTCAACCAGCTGTTGATTCAGTTACAGCCAGACGAGCGCATCAGCCTGCGCATGATGACCAAGGTCCCCGGCAAGGGTATGCGCCTGGAGCCGGTCGACCTGGACCTGAACCTGGCCCAGGTCTTCAGCCAGACACGTCGCTGGGAAGCCTACGAACGTTTGTTGCTGGACGTGCTCGAAGGCGACTCGACCCTGTTCATGCGACGCGATGAAGTCGAAGCCGCCTGGGCGTGGGTTGACCCCATCATCAAGGGTTGGGAAGCGCATTTCCAGGCTCCGCGCTCGTACCCTGCCGGGAGCAATGGTCCTGAGCAGGCCAACAGCCTGCTCGCCCGCCATGGCAGAAACTGGCACGGGTGAAGCGTTGCCCAATCGTAGCCCTGCCTTGATACGGAGACAGTAGCGATGCGCATACGCGCTACTTTCACCATCAAGGAGGCTCCCATGAGCACACTCAAAGACTTCGTTGCTTACAACCAGACCGCAGGCGGTCAGAAATCCTTACGGGTTCACGGTGTCGTCACCGTGCCAAGTCCGGCGTTCGAGCCGGTACTCATCGAGCCGGCAGTTCGCCACCGGGGCGGCTGGGAAGTTCTGCAACTCAAGCTAGTGGACACTGGGGTCATCGCCAATGCTGTATTGACCGAGAAGACTGTCGAATACCTGCGTGAAGGGCCATGTGCTTTCAAGATGCTGGAGATCATCCATGCAGATGGCAGTCTGCGCATCGAAATCGAAGACCTCCAGGCGCTCGACTGATGTAGCCAGCCAGTGCGCCGAAGATGGCGCCCTGGTGTGACCCAGGCGCCCTTGTCGCGATGAACGGCAGGGGCCCAAGGTGAATATTCATACAGTAGATGTTTGCCCCTGGCTCAGCGTCCCCCTAGAATGGCGAGATGAGCACAGATGACCTTTCCCTCCTGCTGAATTCCCTCAATGATGCCCAACGCCAGGCTGTAGCGGCTACGGTCGGGCGTCAACTGGTGCTTGCCGGCGCCGGTTCCGGTAAAACCCGTGTGCTGGTGCATCGCATCGCCTGGCTGATCCAGGTGGAGCAGGCATCCCCGCACTCGATCCTGTCGGTGACCTTCACCAACAAGGCTGCTGCTGAAATGCGCCACCGGATCGAGCAATTGTTGGGCATCAACCCTGCAGGGATGTGGGTGGGGACATTCCACGGTCTGGCGCATCGGCTGTTGCGTGCCCACTGGCAGGAAGCGGGGCTGGTGCAGAACTTCCAGATTCTCGACAGCGACGATCAGCAGCGCCTGGTAAAACGGGTGATGCGCGAGCTGGGGCTGGACGAACAGAAGTGGCCGGCACGCCAGGCCCAATGGTTCATCAACGGCCAGAAAGACGAAGGCCTGCGCCCGCAGCACATTCAGCCAGGTGGCGACCTGTTCCTGACCACTATGCGCGATGTCTACACCGCGTACGAGCAGGCCTGCGAGCGCGCCGGTGTCATCGATTTTTCCGAGTTGCTGCTGCGCGCCCTGGATTTGTGGCGCGATCACCCAGGCCTATTGGCCCACTACCAACGCCGCTTCCGTCACGTGCTGGTCGATGAGTTCCAGGATACTAACGCCGTGCAGTACGCCTGGCTGCGTCTGCTGGCCCGTGGTGGCGACAGCCTGATGGCGGTGGGGGACGACGATCAGTCGATTTACGGCTGGCGCGGCGCAAAGATCGAGAACATCCACCAGTACACGGCCGACTTCCCAGATGCCGAGTTGATCCGCCTGGAGCAGAACTACCGCTCCACCGGGGGCATCCTCAAGGCTGCCAACGCCTTGATTGCCAACAACAGTGGGCGCCTGGGCAAGGAATTGTGGACCGACATGGGTGAAGGTGAACCCATTACGCTGTACGCCGCCTACAACGAACACGACGAAGCACGCTATGTGGTCGAGACCATTGAAAGCCTGATCAAGCAAGGCAACGCGCGTGACGAAATCGCTATTCTGTATCGCTCGAACGCCCAGTCACGGGTGCTCGAGGAAGCCTTGCTGCGCGAGCGGATCCCCTACCGTATCTATGGTGGCCAACGCTTCTTCGAGCGTGCAGAGATCAAGAATGCAATGGCCTACCTGCGACTGATTGAAGGCCGCGGCAACGATGCGGCGCTGGAACGCGTGATCAACGTTCCGCCGCGCGGCATTGGCGAGAAAACCGTCGAGGCCATTCGCGAGCATGCACGTCACAGCCAGGTCTCGATGTGGCAGGCGATGTGCCAGCTCATCGCCGCAAAAGCGCTCAAGGGCCGGGCTGCCAGCGCGCTGGGTGCGTTCATCGAGTTGATCGACGGGCTTGCGGCCAAGGTCGAAGACATGCCGCTGCATACCATGACGCAGACCACCATCGAACAGTCCGGGCTGATCATCTATCACCAGGAAGAAAAAGGTGAAAAGGGTCAGGCACGGGTGGAAAACCTTGAGGAACTGGTTAGCGCAGCGCGCAACTTCGAATCGACCGAAGAGGACGCCGACCTCTCCCCACTGTCCGCCTTCCTTGGTCACGCCTCGCTCGAAGCCGGCGACACGCAAGCTGACGAGCACGAGGACAGTGTGCAACTGATGACCTTGCACAGTGCCAAAGGCCTGGAGTTCCCCTACGTGTTCCTGGTGGGCATGGAGGAAGGACTGTTCCCGCACAAGATGAGCCTGGAGGAGCCAGGTCGTCTTGAGGAAGAACGGCGCCTTGCCTACGTGGGCATTACCCGCGCCATGCGTCAGCTGGTCATGACGTATGCCGAAACAAGACGGCTCTACGGTAGTGAGACCTACAACAAGGTGTCTCGCTTTGTACGCGAGATTCCGGCTGGTCTGGTGCAGGAAGTACGTTTGTCGAACAGTGTCAGCCGCCCGTTCGGCACTCCGAAGACAGCCCTCAACAGCCACCTGTTTGCCAATGCGGATATCCCCGAAACCGCGTTCAACCTCGGCCAGCGCGTGCAGCATTCCGTTTTCGGTGAAGGGGTCATCCTGAACTTCGAAGGGTCCGGGGCCCAGGCTCGTGTACAGGTCAACTTTGCCGAAGGCAGCAAATGGTTGATGGTGGGCTACGCCAAGCTTGAAGCAATCTGAGGACAGGCCGTCAGTCCAGGGGCGAACTCAAGTGTGAACGCCTGCGTCGTTGCCTGCTCAAATAATTCATATCAAGCAAAAGCTCGAAACATTATGTCGCTGGTCATATGCCTTGGAACATGTGCACCATGACGCGCGTGCAATCCACAACAGGGGATATCCCATTTATGCAACGTTTTCTTAGCATCGCTCTGGCGCTCTGCGTCGGCCTGACGCTGAGCCTGGACGCCAACGCCAAGCGATTTGGCGGCGGCAAGAGCGCTGGCTCCGCGCCCATTCACCAGACCCGTCAAGCTACGCCGAACACGCCTGCCGCCGCGCCGACCGCTCCTGGCCGCGCACCGGCCGCCGCCAGCGGTGCTTCGCGCTGGCTGGGCCCCCTGGCGGGCTTGGCCGCCGGTGGTCTGCTGGCATCCATGTTCATGGGTGACGGCTTCGAAGGCTTCCAGATCATGGACTTCCTGATCATCGCGCTCATCGCCTTCCTGGTGTTCCGCTTCATCGCCGCACGGCGACGTCAGCAGCAGCCGCACATGGCCATGCCTGGCAATGCCCCCATGCAGCGTGAAGTGCATGGTCAGGCCGCACAGCCAAACATCTTCGGCGGTTCGTCTGCAACGGCGGCAGCGCCATCGCCTGTCATCAACGCGCCAGCCTGGTTCAACGAACAAAGCTTCCTGGCAGCTGCCCGCAACCACTTCCAGTCGCTGCAGCAGCACTGGGACGCCAATGAAATGGACAAGATCGCCGAGTTCGTGACCCCGCAGATGCTCGAGTTCCTCAAGCGCGAGCGTGCCGAGCTGGGTGATGGCTTCCAGTCCACCTACATCGACAACCTTGATGTACAGCTGGACGGCGTCGATGAGCGTGACGACCGTACCGACGCTACCCTCACCTTCCGTGGCGTATCGAAGAACTCGCGCTTCGACCAAGGTGAACAGTTCAGCGAGAGCTGGCACATGGTACGCGCCAAGGGCGAGAACCAGCCTTGGCTGGTCGCGGGTATCCGTCAGAACGGGTAATCCAGCCCTGCTATTCAAAGCAGCTGTTACCTGGGGCCGCTTCGCGGCCCCAACAATTCAGGCTCGCCGCAAGTATTCGTCAAAACAGTTAACCCTGTCCTGCTGTCAAAAAAAACCTCGGGTTTGCCCCGTAATGCTGCTCACTTGGCGCTGCCATGCGCCCGACGATTACAAGTGAACAGTATTCCGGGCCTCCCCGGGGTTTTTGCTTTTGCCATAGCGCACTACTAGGGTATAACCCGCAGCGTTGTCATCTAGGTCAGAGGAAGTGAATCGTGGAAGAAGTGATCGAACAACTCCGTGAAGCCAACGAGCCAGTACCGGTCCCCCTTGAGCTTCCAGACGAGGATCAGTTGGTTGAAATCGAAGAGCAGCTGTTCATCAACATTCCGTTCGTGTTCAAGGAGTTTCTGCTGAACGTCAGCGATGTGGTCTATGGCTCGCTGGAACCTGTCACGGTGACTGACCCGCAGTCGCACACTTACCTTCCGGACGTTGCAGCAAATGCCTGGGACGCCGGGGTGCCTCGGGAACTGATTCCGCTGTGCCAGGACGGCGACAACTACTATTGCGTCGAGGAAGATGGCACCGTGGTGCTGTGGGATGCCGATGAGGAACTCGTCAGTGAGGACAGCTGGGAATCGGTTTGGCATTGGGCACGGGACGTCTGGCTAGAGAGCTGATCAGGCTCACCCTCACCTCGGTCTAAGGACCTTGCGGGCCGTGAGCACGGCCCGCCTGCAGCGGTTGCCACAGGGTCAGTGGCCATTGTCCCGGTTGTTCTCCAGCGTTTCCAGCAACGCAATCTGCATGCGTGTATGCACCCGGATGAACCAACGCCACAGCAAGGCGACCACCACCGCTGCCACTATGGCAATGATCAGCAGCAGTTCATTGGTGGGAAGAATGCTCGCCGACAACGCCGACAGCAGCAAAAAGATCACCAGCAGCGAAATCAGCGGAATGACTTCTGCAATCACGCGCCGTACGCGCTGAGTATGGCGCCCGGCCATTTCCGGCTTGACGCCCATCTCAGCCAGCAGCATCGATAGGGCCTTGAGTTTGCGGTAAGCCGCGATCAGAAATGGTAGCGAGAGCAGTAGCGCAGCCCCCCAGATCACCGCCTTCTGCTGGCTCACATCGCTTACCCACTGGCTGAGCCAAGTGCCAAGCCGCCCTGCGAAGTAACCGCCGCTGAAGAATATGGCGATGACCAATGCCAGGTTCACACCTACCTGCAACAGTATGCGCCGTATCATCGCCGCTACCATGGCACTCTGGCCCTGGGGTTGGATATTGCGCAGCCATTCCCCGTACAAGGACAGCACACGAGCCAGCCGCCCAGGCACTACGTTGCCCAGTTTTATCGACAGCGGATCAGCGGCGCGAATCAGATAGGGCGTCAGTAGCGTGGTGATGGCCGAGACGGCGACTGCCACCGGGTAGAGAAAGTCGCTGGTCACCTGCAGGGTCATCCCCAGGGCCGCAATAATGAAGGAAAACTCGCCAATCTGAGACAGGCCCATACCCACCCGCAACGACGTGCGCCCGTCGTTGCCCGCGATGAAAGCGCCCATTCCACAGGACAGCATCTTGCCCAATACAACGGCCAAGGTGATGACCACGATCGGCCAGGCGTAGTCGACCAATACCTGCGGGTCGATCATCAAACCGATCGCGACGAAGAATATAGCGCTGAACAGGTCCCTGACGGGTTCGATCAAACGCTCGATCTTCAGCAACTGTCGCGACTCGGCCATGATGGCACCAATCAGGAAGGCCCCCAGAACCATGCTGTATTCGAGTTTCACGACCAGCAGGCAAAAACCGAAGCACAGACCCAGCACTGTGATCAGCAGCATCTCGTTGCTTTCGAACTTGGCCACATAAGCCAGTACGCGCGGTACCAACAGAATGCCGATCACCAACGCAACAATCATGAACAGCGACAGCTTGCCGACGGTTGAGAATACCTCCCCCGAACTGACGGTGCCGCTGACGGCGATACCCGAAAGCAATGCGATGATGCCAATGCCCAGTATGTCTTCGACAATCAACACGCCGAATATCAGCTGTGCAAACCGTTCGTTCTTCATCTTCAGATCATTGAGAGCCTTGACGATGATCGTGGTCGAGGAGATGGCGAGAATTGCGCCCAGGAACAAGGAATCCATGGTATTCCAGCCGAACCAACGCCCAATCTCGAAGCCGATCCAGATCATCAGCACAATTTCCAGAAAGGCGGCTATGAAGGCTGTGGCTCCCACTTTGAACAGCTTGCGCAGGCTGAACTCAAGGCCTAGGCAAAACATCAGGAAGATCACGCCGAGCTCGGCGAGGGTTTTGATGGTGTCTTCGTCGTGAATGAGACCGAAGGGGGGCGTGTGAGGGCCTATGATGAAACCGGCGACGATATAACCGAGGACCACTGGCTGCTTGAGACGATGAAAAACAATGGTGACCACGCCTGCAACCAGCATGATGACCGCCAGGTCCTGAATGAAGCTGATGGCATGCATGACGTGATTCTCCTTCTCTCGTCTTGGGCTGTTCTACCAGGCAGACCGCGCCTGCGCCGAGGCGGGCCCAAGCAAGCAGCGAGTACACACTGTATTCATTGAAAGACTGCCCATGTTGCATGGGCGTACTCAGATTAACATCGCGTCTTCCAATGAACCGTCGATGCAATATGATGAAACAGATCGGCTGCTATAAGGCCGTCACTGGCGTAAACAGCGTGACGCCTCAAAGCATGGGAGCGTCCCGTTAAACGCAGGCTGCCGCCTCATCAGAACAGAGCCCCTGCTAGCCTTTGGCGCGATTGCGCGCAATCTTACCGTGAGCATTTTATGGAACCTGGAAACGCCCAACTGAGCATGACCGTCTTGATGACACCCGACATGGCGAATTTCTCTGGCAACGTACATGGCGGCACGCTGCTCAAGTACCTCGACGAAGTGGCATATGCGTGTGCCAGCCGCTATGCAGGCTCCTATGTAGTCACGCTGTCAGTCGACCAGGTCATCTTTCGCGAGCCGGTGCATGTGGGCGAGTTGGTAACTTTCCTGGCGTCGGTGAACTACACCGGCAATACCTCCATGGAGGTCGGTATCAAGGTCGTTACCGAGAACATTCGTGAACGCTCGGTGCGCCATTCCAACAGCTGCTTTTTCACCATGGTGGCCGTGGACGATAATCGACGGCCAGTCTCGGTCCCGCCGCGCCAACCGCAGAGTAGCGAAGAGAAACGCCGATTCCTGCAAGGCCAACAGCGACGGCAGATTCGCCAGGAACTGGAAAAACGCTACCAGAACCTGAAAACCGACGGCGTCTAAGCGCTCAACAGCCTCGCTTCAAAACGCACGCGCGGGTGGGCGATGCGGTCCTGGGCACGTATCAGCTGCAGCTCGTAACTGGCGCAGGCCTGAGTTTCCAGCAGTACTTCGTGTACGGCGGAGGCTGCAAACTCGAATGCCTGCTCCCAGCTGTCGCCAAGCAGTACCCGCGCCATGAACAGACCGGAAGTCAGGTCACCCACGCCCACCGGTTGCTTCGGGAAGGCCAGCAGTGGGCGGCGCAGGTGCCAGCTGTGTTCGGCAGTCACCAACAGCATCTCGAACTGGTCCTCTGCGCGTCCTGGGTAAGCCAGATGCTTGACCAGCACAACCTTGGGCCCTTTGAGCAAAAGACTGCGCGCCATGCCTACGCAATCCTCCAGTGATGCGGCGCGCCGGCCACAGAAGCTGTCTAGCTCCAGCTGGTTGGGGCACAGAATGTCAGCCTTGGTGATCGCCTGCTCCAGCAGAAACTGGCTGACCTGAGGCGATACGATGCACCCTTTCTCAGGGTGGCCCATGACCGGATCGCACAGGTACAAGGCCCGCGGGTTGACGGCCTTGATTCGCGCCACGCCTTCCAAAATCGCGCGCCCCTGTTCGGCACTGCCGAGGTAGCCCGAGAGCACGGCATCACACTCCCCCAGCTCACCGATGTTGGAAATGCCTTCCACCAACGCAGGAATTTGCGTTGGAGCAAGCACGTCTCCGCTCCACTGGCCATACTGGGTGTGATTGGAGAATTGCACCGTGTTGAGCGGCCACACATTGATGCCGACACGCTGCATGGGAAATACCGCAGCGCTGTTGCCGGCATGGCCGAACACCACATGGGACTGGATGGCGAGCAGGTGCGGGGTGCGTTTCATGCGAGTCATTTCCAAAGCTGTTCAAGAATCATGCAACGCGCAGTATGAACGTGATTGCCACCTGTACGACAGGCCAGGGACGCAGTTAAGCTGGATCGATCTGTTTGGAGCCTACGCACATGTTGACCCTGGAGAATCTGTTTGTCCTGATGGTGATGGCCACGGCAGGCGCTTGGCTGTGGCACAACCACGGTCTGCGCGAGAAGGCCTTGGAACGGGTCAAACAACATTGCGCCAAGCTTGACCTTCAGTTGCTGGATGACGCCGTCGCGCTCAAACGTATTGCCTTCGTGCGTGATGCCAACGGTCGCAAGCGTCTGGCACGCATTTACGGCTTCGAATTTACCGTGACGGGAGAGCAACGTCACCCTGGTACCGTGACTCAGTTCGGCGCGCACAGCGTGCAGATAGAGCTTGCACCCTACCCCTTCGAAATCAAGACGCCCCCTCGCGCAGACAATGTGATCGAAATGCAGCAGTGGCGCCAACAACATGACCGTTGGCACAACTGATCAAGGCATAAGGCACTCCTGCACGCGGGCTTGCAGCTCGTCTACAGGCTGAGGCCTTTCGAAAATCAACTCCAGGCGACTGTCGGCTGCCCATTCACTGGGCTGCCAGGGTGCCAACTCACCTTCCAGTGCATTGAAGGAGCGCCTTCCTTGTGCAGTGTGGATAACACCCTTGGCACGTCGCCACGTCAACGTCTTCAACAGCTCATCTACTGCCTGTGGATAAAAGCGCTGCGCGGGGTGCCAGCGCCAGCCTATGCTCCACCCATCCTCTCCTTGAAATACCTGGCGTATCGGCTCACGCCGGTTCGTCCAAAGAGCCAGCGGTGCCTTTGGCAGATTGTCGACAATCCCGATATCGGTGTTAGGGCTGTCAACAATCTGGTTGTGATGAACAGGCAGGCATTTGAAAGGAAGCCGACCCTGCGTCGTCCATATCAACCTTTTTCCTAAGAATTCTTTATTTATCAACAGCTTGAAATCTTTATCCACAGCCTCGGATTTATTGATAATTAGCGTTTCACAGGCTTCCAATGCCGCTGATTGGGCAGTTGGCAGTTGCTTGCCGATACGCAGAGACGCGGGTGTAGCAACGACTACCAACGGCTGAACTGTCAGCACATCGTGCCAAGGCGCCTGGGCCAATTGATCAAGCAATTGGAGGGGATGGCCCAGACCGGATGGCTCTATGAACAGCCTGTGCGGCTTGCACTGGCGCAGAAGCCTGCCCAGGCCTACCTGGAACGGCACCCCATTGACACAGCACAAACAGCCCCCTGCCACTTCGGCTATCGCGATGCCGTTCTGGCTTGTGGACAAAAGTGCCGCATCCAGCCCTACTGCCCCGAATTCGTTGACCAATACGGCCCAGCGTTCGTGATCAGGCTTCTGCTGAAGCAGGTGATGAATCAGTGTGGTCTTGCCGGCCCCCAGCGGGCCAGCAATGACATGGGTGGGAATATTGCGGAGCATGAGGGTTCTTCAAGCGAGCGGTTTGCTCAACTATGCGCTGTCAGGCTAACCAGTCAAGCGTGAGCAACAGCCGGGGTGGTCCTGAAGGGGAACGATGTACGACGCCCGCGCCTTCATTGCCCTCCCAGCGCTCGCCCTTGAATAACGCCACGTCACCAGCATTCAGGCGCATCACTTTATCCACAGCGGCATAGCCTGTGGACGACGCAGTTCGCGCCACTTCCTGCTCTGGCACATACTCACTACCCGGTCCCGCATACGTCGTAATCAGTCTCAGCGGAACGTTATCCACATGAAAGCGTGGGCACATCGGACTGGTTAGTGCACGTACGCGCAAACCCACGCGACGCGCGCCAAGCAAGCAGCTATAAGCCGACACGAGCCATGTGACATCCGCGACGAAAGCGTCATAGCCGTAGATATCCACAGCCTCCTGCAGCAGCGCGTCGATCACTGGGACCTGATGCTCATCGACCTCGAGCACCCGCTGATCCGCTAACGATCCACCAAGCCCCGCCACAACTTCTGCAAAGTCGTGAAGCTGAGGCGGAAGTTGTCGCTGCCAGACAGCGAGATTGACACCGTCCTGCAGGGCCTGCGCCATTGCCTGGGGCGTCTGGCCATACACCTGACGGATATCCACAGCCTCTGGCTTATTCACGCTGCCACCTGCTCGTCCCAGGGGCCGAATGGATCGGGAAAACGCAGCCAGCCCATGGGCTCGAGTGCCATTTCTTCATCCGTCAACAGGCACTGATCAAGAGCTGTGGATAATTGAGCCACATCCAGATTTTGACCTATGAACACCAACTCCTGCCGGCAGTCGCCAGTATCTGGCAACCAATGTTCAAGAATGGCTGCAACGTTATCCACATCCTCCGGCCACTGTTCGCGGGGTACGAAACACCACCAGCGACCAGCCAGACCATGGCGCATCATGCCGCCTGCCTGAGACCAACTGCCCGCTTCTTTGTACTTGCTCGCCAACCAAAAGAACCCTTTAGAACGTAGTAACCGGCCATTACTCCAGGGCGTGTGGACAAAGTCATGAAACCGCTGCGGATGAAAAGGCCGCCGTGCGGTCCAGGTGGTCGCTTGGATGCCATATTCTTCTGTTTCCGGTGTGTGTTCACCGCGAAGCTCCTTCAACCAGCCGGGCGCTTGCGCTGCCTGGTCGAAGTCGAACAAGCGGGTGTTCAGAATCCTGGCAAGGGGAACCTGACCCATGACCATTGGAATGATCTGGGCTCGGCGGTTCAGGCTACGGAGGATGGCTGAAAGCTCTTCCCGTTCGGCCTGACTGACCAGATCGATTTTGCTCAACAGCAATACGTCAGCAAACTCTACCTGCTCAATCAGCAAGTCGCTGATCGAGCGTTCATCGTCTTCTCCCAATGTCTGGCCACTGCTTTCCAGGCTCTGCGCGGCTTGATAATCACGCATGAAATTCAAGGCATCCACTACGGTGACCATGGTGTCGAGACGCGCCAGATCCGACAGGCTGCGGCCTTGCTCATCACGGAAGGTAAAGGTTTCAGCCACAGGCAGAGGTTCTGAGATACCAGTCGATTCAATCAGCAGGTAATCGAAGCGCCCCGCCTCGGCCAGGCGTGCAACCTCTTCAAGCAGATCTTCACGCAGCGTGCAGCAGATGCAGCCATTGCTCATCTCCACCAGCTTTTCTTCGGCCCGGTTAAGGGTGACATTGCGCTGGACTTCGCTGGCGTCAATGTTGATCTCACTCATGTCATTGACGATGACCGCGACACGAAGATCTTCGCGATTGCGCAGAACATGGTTGAGAAGCGTGCTTTTCCCTGCGCCCAAAAACCCGGAGAGCACAGTGACAGGAAGACGATTGGACATGGCAAAACCTCATCACACAGGCGCATTCGAAACGATGCATTGCATAATGTTATAAAGTAACAATACAATTTAGCCAAGCGGTTCCTGACGAGAGCTCTGTGCAATGAATAGAAACGACCAGCTCATTTCACGGCGCAGTGCTGACGGCACGGCCACTACCTCATTGCGCCCATCAGCAGTGAACCCAATGTTCCACATACACGCATAGCCTTGGAAATCCCATGTCCCATCCCCCGCTTCCCGACGTCGCTGCACAGCATCTGAATTCCACCACACCATTGGACTGGGTAGGGATGTGCGGTATAGCCATGCCGATGCAGATCGGGGGTCGTCTGGTAGCAGCTACGGCAGATGCGGGTGTGAACCTTGTGGATGGCAGCTCACGCGGCATACACATGTCGCGTCTGTACCTGGCGCTTGAAGATCTTGAACAGGAGCCGCTGCGTCCGCTGCTGCTGCGTCGCCTTTTAGCGAGTTTTCTCAACAGTCATGATGGGCAATCGTCTGCGGCATACGTGCGATTGAGCTATCAGCATTTGCTTAAACGGCCTGCCTTGGTTAGTCCTCTTGCCGGGTGGAAAAGCTATGACGTCGAGATCGATGCACGGACCGAGCATGAAATGTTCCACGTGGAACTATCCGTTTCGATACCCTACTCGTCTACATGCCCTTGTTCAGCGGCGCTGGCTCGACAGCTTATTCAGCGACAGTTTCAAGCGCGATTTGGCACAGGAAACGTGGATAGTGATGAGGCCGTTGCGTGGCTGGGCACTTCGGAAGGCATCGTAGCAACGCCTCACAGCCAGAGGAGCATGGCGAAGATAAGTGTCAGGCTCGAGGATGATCATCCTGATCTCCCCATAACCGAGGTAGTAGACAAGGCCGAAGAAGCCTTGGGCACTGCGGTACAAACCGCCGTGAAGCGCGCCGATGAGCAAGCATTCGCCCTGGCAAATGGACAAAATTTGATGTTTTGCGAGGACGCAGCCAGGCGAGTTTATGCGGCGCTAAGGGCTATGGAATGGAGTAAAGCGTTCAAAGTGCGCGTGGAACATGCTGAAAGTCTGCATGCCCACGACGCCGTAGCAACTGCCCAGTGGCAGTGGAACATCACGTCCGGGGCTTGACCGTACCGCAGTCATTGCCCAGCCATACCGCACGTGTATTCATGCTGCCCTGCTGCTGAACACCCGACGCATTGAAAGTGCCACTTACTTGAGTAGTGAATTCCTTGTCACTCAGGAAGGTAGCCTGGCCATTGCCCTGGGCCTTGGGGCAGCTGAACTGAAACTTCCAAACGTTGCCGGTGCGATCGGTAATCTTTTGAGTACAGCCGGACTTTGGATCCTGCAGGGGAATGTCGTTGGTTGCCACCTGCTGAGGGGTAAGACAGGAACGCACCCCTTTACCACCCACGGTGACACCTTGCTTGGCAAGCATGCCTTCCATCATCGCCCGTTGATCGGGCGGTAGGTTCTTCAACTGACTGAGCATGAAATCCATATCAGGTAGCGGCTTGCCATCGACCTGCATATTGCTGGTAGTCAGCTCCCACAAGCCGGGTTGAAGCATTTGGGCCTGGGCCGTGACGCTACTTGCGCACAAGGCCAGCGCCAGCAACGGCATACGAATTTTCATGGAAAACACACTCCTGGAAATGCCGGTCACCCCGACGATGTTTGAGTTAGACGTTGAAACGAACCGCTTGTTGCAGGCGAACCACGTTCGTGTTCTGTTACCTAAGGTGTATTCGACGAGCAGGATGCATATGGATTACCACAGCCCTCTTTTTTTTGGCTATCTACTTGGCGTGATTCATCTGCTAGGTATTATCGCCGCGCTCCATGCGTTGTTCACAGTCCGTACTGCTCAAGGCGCCATCGCTTGGGCCATGCCGCTTTTCTTCATTCCTTACCTGACGCTTATTCCCTACCTGATGTTCGGTGCGCGCTCCTTCAATGCCTACATAAAGGCCAGGCGCCAAGCCAATCAGGAAATGCATGTCGCCATGGCCAGCCTGAATTGGCGCCCTTGGGTCGAAGAAGCTCTCGCCGCTCGCGCATCGGACAGCTACGCAGCCTTGCGCGCCATGCCCAAACTCAGCCGAATGCCGTGCCTGGCCAATAATCAGGTCGAGCTGTTGATTGATGGCAAGCGCACCTTCGAGGCGGTGTTCGAAGCCATCGAGAAAGCGACGCGCGTTGTACTAGTGCAGTTTTTCATCATCCATGACGATGAACTTGGGCGGGCCTTGCAACAGATACTGCTGCGCAAGGCGGCCGAAGGCGTTCAGGTGTTTGTGCTCTATGACGGTGTCGGCAGCCATTCCCTGCCCCGCTACTACAGTCAGCGGCTTCGTGCAGGAGGTGTGCAGATACATGCATTCGCTACCCGTCGAGGCTTGTTCAATCGCCTCCAAGTCAACTTTCGCAATCATCGCAAGATCGTCGTGGTTGATGGCTTGGTCGGCTTTGTGGGTGGTCACAATGTCGGCGACGAATACCTGGGCGCTAACCCCAAGCTTTCACCCTGGCGGGATACCCATGTGCAAATCAGTGGGCCAGTGCTAGCGTGCCTGCAGGAATCGTTCGCTGAAGATTGGTACTGGGTAACCCGGCAGTTGCCTCCCCTGATCCTCCAGGACAACTATCCAGATGACGGCGTGCTGTGCCAGGCATTGGCCAGTGGCCCTGCAGACTCCAAGGAAACCTGCTCGCTGTTCTTTCTGGAAGCCATCCACTCGGCTAAGCATCGGGTCTGGATAACGAGCCCGTATTTCGTCCCAGATGAAGCGGTGTTTGCCGCCCTGCGTTTGGCGGCCCTACGCGGTGTTGATGTGCGTGTCCTGATTCCGTCTCGTCCAGACCACAAGATCGTATATGCCGCCTCCAGCCTGTTCGCGTTTGAAGCGGTACGGGCCGGTGTTCGCATGTTCCGCTATCAACCTGGGTTCCTGCACCAGAAGGTCGTGTTGGTGGATGACGACATCAGCGCTGTCGGCAGCGCCAATCTGGATAATCGATCGTTCCGTCTGAATTTCGAGATCACCTTGCTGACCATCGACAAGGCATTTGCCGATACGGTCGAACGCATGCTCCACGAAGACTTCGCCCATGCGCGCGAGATAACGGTTGAGGAAACCGAGGCAACCCATCGGTTACAGCAGGTGGGCATGCGCATCGCAAGATTGATTTCCCCAGTGTTATAGAACGCACCATGCTTCACCGACCTCGGTCCTGGAGCAAGGTCGGTGAGGCATCGCACATGTAAGGTGAGCGCTAGCGGTAAAGGTGCTCACGCGTCCAAGGTAGGTCATGGTGGCCATCCGCGTAAGGCTTGACGGCCAAGATCTGATGAAGGTTGATCCAGCCTTTCTCGAACGCATAGGCGCACCCTGCCAAATAAAGACGCCAGATACGCAGTGTCTTTTCCGGCACTAAAGCAGCAGCATTGTGCAGCTGGTTTTCCAGGTTCTCGCTCCAGTGATGCAGAGTCTTGGCGTAGTGCATGCGCAGGCTTTCCACGTCGACCACTTCCAACCCAGCCTCACAGACAGCGGCGCTGATCATCGACAAGTGGGGCAACTCACCGTGCGGGAATACATAGCGGTCGATGAACTCTCCAGCCCCTCGACCCACCGGGCGGCCATCCACATGCTTGGCCGTGATGCCATGGTTCATGACGAGGCCGCCTTCGCGCACTGCGCCGAATAGCGTCTTGCAATACAGCGGTAGATTGGCATGACCAACATGCTCGAACATGCCCACGCTGACGACCTTATCGAAGCGCCCGTCTTGTGGCAGGTCGCGGTAATCAAGAATCTGCAGGTCTACACTGTCGCCCAGGCCTTCGGCCTCCACACGTTCCCGACCGAGCTTGAGCTGCTCTTTGCTCAACGTGATGCCAAAGACTTTCGCCCCATATTCACGTGCAGCGAAGCGCGCCAGACCTCCCCATCCACATCCCACATCCAGCAAATAGTCACCGGTCGCCAGGCGCAGCTTGCGGCACAGGTGATCGAATTTGTCTTGCTGGGCCTGTTGCAGTGTGTTGTCCGGCTCACGGAAATAGGCGCAGGAATAAACCATGTCCTGGTCCAGCCATAACCGGTAAAAGTCGTTGGACACATCGTAGTGGTAGGAAATAGCTTCAGCGTCGGTTCGCTTGTCATGGGCCAGGCGCTGGGGAGCGTGATCGCGATCGTCGGGCAGCAGTGCTTCGCTGAGCTCGTCACAAACACGGATAGCCTCGCCGATGTCGCCTTCGAGCTCAAGCTTGCCTTCCACGAAAGCGGTACCCAGCTCATCCATGCTTGGATGGGTGAGCTGGGAAATGAGCTGAGGCTCCTTGACCAGAATGGTCACTTGCGGGCTGGGGCCCAAGTCGAAATGGTTGCCGTCCCACAATTTCAAACGCAACGGCAGGTGTAGACTCTGCAAAGCCGGCGGAAGCTGAGCAAGCATGTAACCCTTCCTTCCCATGTACGGGGCAAGACCCAAGACATTTCGAAAGCCACCGGTTCAGCGTAGACCATCTGTAGGAACTGTCTGTAAAACGAACGTTGCAGGCGGGGGCTACAGTTTCAGATTCAGGGAAACGAATGCTGACCGGCCAGGTGCCGGCGAGAACATCGCCTGGTCGTCACCGCCCCAGAAGAAGTTGTCGTACCAGACGTATTCGTATTTGCGATCCAGCAGGTTCTTGACCTGCACATCGACGCTGGCAGCGGGCGTGATGCGGTAGCTGACGCTGGCGTCCGCGACGACAAACCCACCGTATTTGCCTTGCTCGTTGAGCTCGTCGATGTAGTAGCTCCCCTGTGCCCTGCCCTGCAGACCGAACTTCCAGTCATCGTTATAACGATAATCGACACCCACGGTGCTCACGTACCGAGGCGTGGAGAACACCTCCTTACCCGAGAGCGATTGCCCGGCAGCAGAAAACGCCTTGATCACCTTGGCTTCCTGGAGGGCGTGGGAGGCATAGACAGTCCACTGATCATCCAGCTGGGCATTGATCTGCAAATCCACACCGCGGCGGCGCGTTTCACCCAGCCCGACCGTAGTCCCGGTACTGGGCATGTTTGCCACTTCATCGGTCGCATCCTGCTGCCAGATCGCGACCCGCGCTTGGGCGCCCTCGAACGGTCTGAACTTGATACCGACTTCTTTGCCTGTGTTGATCGACGGATCGTATGAAGGCTGCCCCGGGGTCAGGTAGGCGGGCTCGGTAGAGCCGGTGAGTATCTGGAAGGTACGCCCCCAATTGGCGTAAACGTCGATATCGGGAGTAACGCTGTAAATGACGCTCAGCTTGGGCTGGCGGATCCAGCCGTAATCTTGCAGCGAGCCTTTGACGCCACCCAAGAGCTGCGTATTGCCGGTGAACTTATCCACCCGCATGGCCGGTATGATCTTCAGTGACTCGATGGGCTGGATAACGGCCTGAACATAGGCACCGGTGTTGCGCAGGGTGTAGCGATCGTCATTCTGCACGCGCGCCGGTACGGTATCGAAGTTGGTCGGAAGGCTGAAGCTGTAGCGCTCGCGACCGTAGCGGTTGTCCTGCTCCTCGTAGTTGACACCGCCGTCGAGGGTGAGGTGCTCGTTCACGCGCCATGTCAGGTTATTGAGCATCCCCGTCTGCTGTTCGTCCCATTGCCGACGCTGACGGGGCGCGTTACCGGGGCGGTAGTCCGTGAAGGTGATGGTGCGGTCATCGTTGTAGCCGTTGTAATACAGCTTGCTGCTAAGGCTCAGGTCATCATTGAGCTGCCAATCCGCGTGCAGGCTGAGATGCTTCATGTCGCGGTCATCACCGTCATTGGCGTTCTTCGCCGGTGATTGCGTGCGGCTGGCGTGCATCTGTTCACGGGTTAGAAACCCGGACTCCTGAGCCTGGTGATGGTACAGGCGCGCGATCAACCCAATGCGGAAATTCTGCTCGTCGTTGCTAACGAACCACTTACCTCCCAGCGCGTATTTGTTCGAGTTGCTGTGATCGCGGTAGCCATTGCTGTCCTGCTTGGCAAGGATGTAGTTCTGGGCAAAATTCCCCTCCTCGTGCCCGACCGCCAACTGCACCTCACGGGTGTCGAAGCTGCCATAGGTCAGCCGGCTATCTATATAGTTGCCGCCTTGGCGCGTGGCAAAGTTGATGTTGCCCGCGATGTTGTGCAACCCGTAACGCGGGTCGTTCGTGCCCCGGACCACTTCGATGTAGTCGATATCCAGGGGAAAGATCATGTCGATGAAGCGCTGGTTGCCGCTGTTGACGTTGCTCGGGATCCCATCGATCAGCGTCTTGATACCGTTGATGTACCCTTCGCCGTTGAAAGCGCGGAACGTTACCTTGCCCGATTCGGCCCCCTGCCCTGTTTCGGTGAGCTGAATGCCCGGCATTTGGCCCAGCAGCTGCCAGCTGTTCATGACGTTCTTGTCCTCGACCTGATCACCGCCCAGCACATCGA
This sequence comes from Pseudomonas sp. KCJK9111, assembly GCF_046231935.1. NCBI lineage: Bacteria > Pseudomonadati > Pseudomonadota > Gammaproteobacteria > Pseudomonadales > Pseudomonadaceae > Pseudomonas > Pseudomonas sp. KCJK9111. Next base: position 122,273 of record NZ_JBJJMO010000006.1, read on the forward strand.
CCGAAGTGAGCACGTTCTCGGTGCTCAGCGCCACCTTGGCGTCTTGCGTGATGTTCACGGCGCCAAGGGTGATTGTGGAACTGCCGGGTTGGTCGGCGAACAGTTCAGGGGTAACCATTACCGTGAACATGGCAAGGGAGGCCGGGGTGACTCGCATGGGTGCTCCTGGGTGAGTAGACAGGG